>DATENK010000772.1:0-5379 GCA_035275085.1 Verrucomicrobiia bacterium
AACTGCTTGAGGTCGCAAAACAACCCTGGTGGCCCGGTGTGATCCTGTTGGTGTTGGCGCTGGGCCTGCATGTTTTGGGTTATACAATCCAGCAGCCGCAGGTCTGTCTGGTAGCGTTTCTTGCGGGTATTTATGCCATTATGGGCGTCAGTTGGGGCCTTTCATGGCTGAAAGCGGCGTTTTTTCCATTTTTCTTGTTTGCCTTCTGCGTGCCCACCTCCAATGTCCTGGTGCCCGTGGCTTTCCCTCTGCGCATGATGGCCACAAAGATTACCACGGCACTCTGTAGAGGGCTTTTAGGCATCGATGTGATCCAGGAGGGCACACGCATCATGGACGCAATGCGGCAATACCAGTACGAAGTAGCCGCCGCTTGCAGCGGCATCCGGAGCCTTACTGCCATTACGGCGGTGGCCCTGATCTATGCGTTCGTAGGCTTCAGGAAACCGTGGCAACGCGCGATCGTGATCGCCTCGGCTGTCCCGCTTGCGGTTGTTGCGAATGTTTTTCGTCTCTCGAGCATCATTATTGCGGCGGAAGCGTTTGGCCAAAAGGCCGGCAATTGGGTGCACAGTAATTCGTTTGCGGGTCTCTTTCCATATATCCCGGCGATCGCAGGGATGTTCCTGATTGGACATCTCTTATCACGTCCCCGACGGACGGAAGTGCTGAACGGCGCGGCGATTCCCTCAGCAGCGGGCGGCGTATGAACAAGCGCTCCATGTCCATTTTGCTGGTGTCGCTTGCGCTCATTGGCGCTACCAGTTCGTTCATCCAATATCGCAAGACGCATCAGCGGCTGGGAGCCCCTGGGGTGAAAGTGGCCGCTGTTCCGATTTACGATCCGGACGGTCGTGTCGCCGGCACGAACAGTGTGCTCCTGCCCGAGGTCGTCGCCGATTTCAAGTCCAAGGTTCAGCCGGTGCAGCGAATGGTCCTGGAATGGTTGCCGCCCGATACCACCTATGGCCAGAGAAGTTATACGGCTGCCGATAACTTCGAGATCCAATGCTCGGCGATTCTCATGGGCGCCGACCGCACCAGCATTCACAAACCGAAATATTGCTTGAACGGCACCGGCTGGAGAATAAACGGTGAAGAACCGGACACGGTGACCGTTTCCCGGCCGCATACCTATCAGCTTCCGGTAACCCGAATGCCGATTCGTCGCGATCTGAAGCTGTCGTCCGGGCAAACCGTCGAGGTGCACGGGTGGTATGTGTATTGGTTTGTGGCGGAGAATCAGCTCACGGCCGACCATAATCAGCGCATGTGGTGGCTGGCCCGGGACTTGATTCGGACCGGGGTACTGCAGCGCTGGGCATATTTGTCGTGCATGGCCGTCTGTCTGCCCGGGCAGGATGACCAGTGCTACCGGCGGATAAAGGACTTTATTGCGGAGGCGGTGCCGCAATTCCAATTGACGCAGGGTCCGGAAATCCGGCTGGCCAGCGCGGAAAAACCGCAAAAGCCATGAATTGTTTTGAGTTTTGGCTGTCTCTTTTCATATAATCCAAATGCCCGATGCTTCGCCGCGACCGCCAGTTATTAACGCAAATTTCGCAGCTTAGGGACGCTGCGCTGTTTGCCGTCGCTCTTTGGATTGCCTACCAATTCCGTGCGATTTGGTTTGTCGATTGGTTCCCCAAAGGGCCGACCGAACAACCATTCCAGGACTTTGCGTGGCTCTATCTCTTAATCATTCCCGGCGGGCCTATCATTCTTGAGGCGCTCGGCTTTTACCATCGGCCGCTCCTTGCGCGCCGCACGCAAACGCTTTGGATGCTGCTCAGAGGCAGCTCGGTAATCACCCTCGCTGTCATTCTGGTGATTTTCTTCTTCAAGCTGAACCTGGCTCGCGCCGTCATCATGCTGTTCTGGCCAATCAGTGTCGCATTGATCTACCTCAGCGATGAATTGATGCGCTGGTTTTATCGCAGCCGCTACGCACAGGCGCAGTTGAACAAACGCGTGGTGCTGATCGGCACGCCGCCAGACACGGCTAAAATGAAAACGGACCTCGGCTCGCTGGGCTCAGCCATCGAGTTCGTCGGCGAACTGGACATCAACGACACCGGTGTAAAGGAGCTGGTTGCATTGCTGCACAAAACTTCGCCCCATAGCGTGGTGATCAATGCCAAGCACACATTCTTCGGCCAGGTGGAAAAAGCGATCCTGGCCTGCGAACGCGAAGGCATCGACGCATGGCTGGTGGCAGACTTTTTCAAGACGCAGATTTCACGCACGACTCTCGATGACCTCCATGGGCGGCCCGTACTGGTGTTTCGGTCGACTCCGGACGCATCATGGCAAGGCGTTTGCAAACACGTGCTCGATGCCGTCGGCTCAATCATCCTTCTGTTTTTTACCCTGCCGATCATGGGCGCGATTGCCCTGGCGATTCGCAAGTCGTCGCCGGGACCTGTGCTCTTTCGTCAGGAGCGTTGCGGCCTCCATGGCCGCCCGTTTGTTATGCTCAAGTTTCGTTCGATGGAAACGAATGCTGAGCAGCGCCAGCATGAACTGGCGGCAATGAATGAAATGGGCGGTCCGGTGTTCAAGGTCACCAAAGACCCACGGATCACGAAGGTTGGAGCCATCCTGCGCAAATACAGCCTGGACGAACTGCCGCAACTGTTCAATGTGCTCCGCGGTGAGATGAGCCTTGTCGGCCCACGACCGCTACCTGTCTATGAGGTAGAAAAATTTGACGACCCCGCGCATCGCCGCCGTTTGAGCGTCAAGCCCGGCCTCACCTGCCTCTGGCAAATCAGTGGCCGCAACGAAGTCCGCGACTTCCGCGATTGGGTGCGCCTTGATCTTGAATACATCGACAACTGGTCCCTCTGGCTCGATATGAAGATTCTCATGCGGACCATCCCCGCAGTCCTCAGCGGCGCCGGCGCGCGGTGACCCTTAAACCCCGCGTAAAAACCGCGGAACGCCAATTTTCTCCTTCTTCCCTCGCGGGCTTTTCGCCCTTAGAGTTAGACCGTTGCGCTAGGAATAGATGGCATGACATGAAATACGCGGCACAAATTGCAATAGGGTTGGTTGCAGTCGGCCTCGCCATGGGGAGCGCTTGTAAACGGTCCGATGCGAAATCGGCTCCACCGATCCGGCCAACAGTGTCAATCGCGCAGCCGATCCCCGAGAAGGTTCATGAGTGGGATGAGTTCACCGGCCGGCTCGCGTCTCCGGAGACCGTCGAGGTGCGGGGGCGTGTTTCGGGTTACATAGACAAAATCCATTTTAAAGAGGGCGGTGACGTAAAACAAGGCGACCTGCTTGTCACAATCGATCAACGCCCGTATCAGGCCGCGGTTGATCGCCTAAAGGCGGATCTCGGCGCCGTTCGCGCGCGTGCCGAACTCGCGCGCGCCGAAGCAAAGCGCGGCGAAAGCCTCGCAGCCACAAAAGCAATTTCGACCGACGTTTATGAGACGCGGCTCAAGACTGCCGCCGAAGCCGAGCAGGCGGTCCTCTCCGCCGAAGCCGCACTCAAGTCCGCGCAGCTCGATCTGGAATTCACCGAAGTCCGTGCGCCAATCTCAGGGCGGATCAGCAATGCCCGCGTGACCGCAGGGAATCTCGTCACCGGCGGCAGCACTGCAAACACGACGTTGCTGACGACTATTGTGTCGCTGGACCCACTGTATTGTTATTTCGAGGCGGACGAAGCGTCGGCACTGAAGTACCGCCAGCTTCATCGCGAAGGGAAACGCACCTCTGCGCTGTTCACCGAAATCCCCGCCGAGATCGGGCTCGGGAATGAGCTCGGTTTTCCGCATAAGGCGACAGTTGATTTCGTCGACAACCAGATCAATCCGGCCACGGGCACGATTCGTGCCCGCGCCGTGCTCGCCAACCCCGACAAACTGATGGCGCCAGGCTTTTTTGCGCGTGTGCGCATTCCGGGGATGGCTGAATATGACGCGGTGCTCGTTCGTGACAGCGCAATCAGCAGCGATCAGGGCCGGCTATTTGTGCTCACGGTGGATGACCAGAGCAAAACCGTCTATCGCGCCATCAAGATCGGCCCTATCGTAAACGGACTGCGCGTGGTCCGAGAAGGGTTGACCGCCAGGGATCGCGTAATCGTCTCAGGTCTGATGAGTGCGCGACCGGGCGTGCCGGTGCAACCGCAAACAGTGCCGATGTCAACCAACGTTATTGCGAGTGTCTCCGCCGGTTCTCCCAAATCATGAACGTCCCGCGATTCTTCGTCGACCGGCCGATTTTCGCTGCCGTGCTGAGCATCACCATCACGCTTATCGGGGCGCTGGCTTATTTGGCTTTGCCGGTCTCCCAATATCCCGAAGTTGCGCCGCCCACAGTGATTGTCATCGCGCAATATCCTGGGGCGGACGCCGTGACGCTTGCCGAAACGGTCGCAACCCCGCTGGAACAGGAAATTAACGGCGTGGAGCGCATGCTCTACATGTCGTCCTCGAGCACCAGTGATGGGCGCGTGCAGATCACGATCACCTTCGAACTCGGCACCGATCTCGACAAATCGCAAGTGCTCGTGCAAAACCGCGTCAACTCCGCGCTCCCGCGGCTCCCCGAAGACGTCCGCCGCCAGGGTGTTATCGCCCGCAAGCAATCGCCGGACCTCACTCTGGCGGTGCAGTTTTTCAGTCCGGACGGTTCGCGCGATGTGACGTATCTCGCCAATTATGTCACACTGCAGGTCCGCGACCGCCTTGCGCGCGTCAAAGGCGTTGCCGATGCCAATTCGCTCGGCGGCCAGGAGTTTACCATGCGCGTTTGGCTCGATCCCGAAAAGCTCGCAGCGAATAACCTCACGGCGCCGGACGTGACGCGCGCGTTGCGTGAGCAGAACCTTCAGATTGCCGGAGGTTCGCTTGGCCAGCCGCCCGTTCCTTCCGGGAATGCTTTTCAATACACGCTGGTAGCGCAAGGCCGTTTGCTCACGGAGCAGGAATTCGGCGATGTCGTCGTCAAGACCGGCGAGCAAGGCGACGTCACGCGCGTCCGGGACGTGGCGCGCGTCGAACTGGGCGCGCGCGACTATTCCACCAAGACTTACATGGACGGTTATAACGCTGTCTCGGTGCGCGTATTTCAATTGCCGGGCAGCAATGCAATCCAGACTGCCGACGAAGTTTATCGCGTGCTGCGACAGATGAGCCGGAGCTTTCCGCCCGGGGTCGACTACCGGATCAACTACGACCCTACGCAGTTCATCCGCGAATCGATGACCGCCGTCATGCACACGCTGCTCGAGGCGCTGCTGCTGGTAGTGCTAGTCGTCGTAGAGGCGGGGCCGCTGGTCTGTGCCGGGGTCACCACGTTCAACTCTCTACGCAACTGCGGCGCGCAGGCAGGCGAGACGGTCGCCGTGCTCGGTCTGGG
>DATENK010000773.1:0-23323 GCA_035275085.1 Verrucomicrobiia bacterium
AAGAATCGTTTAGGTGAATCGGCAAACGACGTGGCACCGGGTTGCAAGAGCTGTTGGGTTTGTTGATCGGTGAGCAGTTCCCAGCTTTGCAAATCCGCGGACGCTTCGATGCGAAAGGATTCCTGGGCCAACCCGCGTAAATGGAACGTTCCTCCTGCATCGGCGATCAACTGCAGCCGAAACGAGCTGGCGGGATCTCGCTGGCGGTAATGCAACACACTAAAATCCGACCCGGTATTCTCTCTGGCCAGCACGCGGATGTCTCCGATCGCGTCGGCACCGACCGCGAGGCTATATTGCGAACCGCCCTGCAGACCGTTGTAATATACCAGCCACTGTCGATTTCCATAGGCATCGTACTTGGCTGTCGTGGCATCAGCTTCGGTCACAACCCGGCCGCCATAACCGGTCACGTAAGCGTTGCCGAAATTGTCCAAGGCCAGTTGCGACGCTGTCGAAGCAAGGATTAGCGGTTCGGCGATGCGATATCTGAGTTGCCCGTCGGGTGCGATTCGGGTGACGCCACACTCTTCTCCCGGAGGATAATCATCATCGCTCCTGGTCAACACGGTGATCTCGTTGTCGGGGCCCACAGCAAGCGCGATGATGTAACTAAGTTCTGCCCAGCCGCTGCCGGTGCGCCTCTCCCAAAGTTTTTGTCCGTCGGCAGAATATTTTAGCACGAACATGCGGCTGTCAGGAACGTCAGCCAGTTCGCCGGTACCCGCGACGATGAGGTGTCCCGTGGCGTCAATCGCAAGCGCGCCCAGCACATTGTACTGCCCTTCCGCGTATGGACGAGTCCAGACGATGGCGCCGACTGAATCGAACTTTTGCAGCCGAATTTCGTTGTTACCTTCCGCTCCCACCTGAATCGTCGTTCCCAGGTAAGTGTCCCCGGATGCATTCACGGCGAGCGCGATGTCGTTGTCCGCTGACGTATAGGACCATTGAAGATCGCCCTCGGGATTGTAGTGTCTAACAGTCGCCTGGCTCGCGCCGACTATGCCGATCGCGCTGTTTCCTTGCGGATCCACGGCAAAAGCACGGACATCGTGCGAGAGATTCGTTTCGGCGACAATGCGTGACCAAAGAAGCTGTCCGTTCGGATTGAATTTCAGCACGGCCGATGCCTCGTTGTAATATGAGCCCTTGGACACCCCAGCAATGTAAATGTTTCCCGCGCCATCGACGACAAGGCCCGACGGTTCTGCGTTGGGGAACTCGGCGCTTTCAAATACCGCGGTCCATAGGAGTTCGCCATCGGCCCCGTGCTTGTCGAGGACGATGCTTGCGCGCATCAGATGGTTGGAGCGGGCGGCTACGAAGAATTCGCCGCTGGGCAGGACGGAAAGCTGCGGTGCATAACTCCAGGCGGAAGCGGAACTCCCATGCAGGGTTTGCCCGATAAGTTCGACTGCGCGTGAAATCTTCAGCTCAGCGGCGCTGCTGGTGCTGGTTCCTCCGAAGGTGGACACTATGATGTCATAACTGCCGCTCGCCTCGGCATTCAAGTTGACGAGCCGTAATATTTCACTGGTCGCGCCGGGGATGTTCGTGCCGTCGTGCCGCCACTGGAGTGTAGCGAAATCATTGCCAGAAACCATAGCGGCAAACGCGATATCCGTCCCGACGTAAGCCAGCGCCTGCGTGGGGGCGATGAGAACCTCGGGCGGGATCCGCACCGAGAGCCGAGCTTCAGGACTGATAGTCACGCCCGTCAAGTTGGAGATGATCACCGAATAGTCACCACGATGAACCGCCTGGACGTTGGACAACGAAAGCGTCGAATCTGTGGCCTCGGCAATGGGTCGGCCATTCATGCGCCATTGAAAATGGATTGGTCCGGGGCCTATTGTTTCAGCGGCGAAAACCACGTCGTCCCCTCGATCTACTACTTGAAGGGCAGGCGTGACCGTTGCCGTGGCGAAGCCACTTACCGCCTGTTGCGTGTATTTCACGAGTGAGAGGAAGGCTTCTGAAGAATAAATCGACCGGCCGGCCACATAAATGTCGCCCGGAGGTGTCACCTCGAGGAATTCACCGTAGTCGGCGAAAAATCCCTGGCTGTTGTAAGTGATGGACCACAGTTGGGCACCCTCCGGACTGACCTTAACGGTAACCATATCCGAGCCAGGCGACACAGTCAGATATGAATTACCCCCACCATCCAGTGCGAGGGCGTTAAGATGCGCACTCCCGCCGGGATGGGAGATGCGCGCCGCCCAAAGCTGCTGGCCATCCGCAGCGTATTTGATGAGCACAGCATCGTTGGTTCCGCTGCCGTATAGATTGGCAGCCGTTATGATGTTTCCGCTCCCGTCGAAGCGCACATCGACGGCATACATGGAAGCAGGTTCTTCAGCCCGGTAGCGCGCCATCCATTGGCGGTTCCCATTCGCATCATACTTCCATGTGACGCAGTATGAGCGCTCGACACCGGTAGTGATCACATTGCCTGCCGAATCGATATCGAGACTGTTCACACTGATGCCGTACGGATTTGCCGAAGTCTCACGGGCCGTCCAAAGCTCGTGGCCATCCGCGTCCAGCTTCAAAGTAATGGCTGAAGACCCACCGCTTGAATCCGTTGAATATCCGGCGACATGAATATCGCCCCCAGGATCCAGGCGGATCCCAACAGCGCGATCCCAGCCCTGCGCGGGGCTGTCGTACGAATAGGTCCACAGAAGATTTCCGGTCGGTGCATACTTCAACACGATGATATCAAGGGTGGCATTGGTTCCGATCGAATTGCCCAGAACAAGCACGTTTCCCTGACCGTCAACCGCGATAGCGATTGGTGCATCGTTATTGCCCCGGTCCAAACGAACGACCCATTCCAATTCTCCGGTATCGCGATATTTCAACGTGAGAAAATCCGGGCTCCCACCGTTCGTAGTCGTAATGCTTCCCGCGACGTAAACGTTCGTGCCATGGGCCACTATGGCAAAGGCTAGTTCGTCCGAGGGCGGTCCCTCCGGCGGTTCGTAGCGCCTCTCCCATACCAACGCGCCGCTCGAATTCCGCCGCGCTACCAGAATATCGTGGAGGTAGTAGCCGCCGCCGCGAACATTAGCGGCAAGGAAGATATCGCCCGACGGACCAACATCGATGCCCGCCGCCTGAATCGGTGTATTGGTGGGCCCATCAATCCGTAATGCCCAGGCTTGAGAAACCGGCGCTTGCGACGCCATCGAAGCCAATATACCGGCGGCGTTGGTGATAATTGTCACGAACAGCAAACAAATGGACGAAGCAGTATTCGGCATAATGCACCCGATCTTTTACGGGATGGTGACCTCAGCCTACATGGCCGATCCTCGCGACGCTACAGGAAACACTTTGGTCGCGAGGGAC
Organism: Verrucomicrobiia bacterium; assembly: GCA_035275085.1. Classification (GTDB taxonomy): domain Bacteria; phylum Verrucomicrobiota; class Verrucomicrobiia; order Limisphaerales; family DATENK01; genus DATENK01. The sequence continues at coordinate 3,361 of DATENK010000773.1, forward strand.
CGGATCAGGGTTTACGCAAGCGAAAGAATTGGGCCGAGTTGGTGGTGCTGATGGCGACGTTGTAGACGGCACCATTGGTGGTGACGGGGCTAGTGACGATTCTCCAGAGGATGGGGGTGGCGAGCGTGCTATTCACCCTGTAACCCGTGTAATTAGTCGCCCATTGGAGAATCGCTTCCGTGGACGCGGTTTTCGTGATCGTCAACGTGGGTGGGACGAAGCCGAGTGTGTAGGTTAAATTGTCGAAGTAAACGGTTTGGCCACTGCCATCGATGTGCGTCGTGATGATGCCAAAGCGATTAAAATGCGCGCCCATCTGTTTGTGGCCGGGATCGAGATTGAGCGTCACCGCCTGCCCATCCAGCGTTACGGTGATGCTCCCCGTTCCCCCATTACCATCAGGATTGTAGTCGAGCGTCCAGCGACGCGACTGGCCATTCGGATAAATGTACGGTGGCGTGGGTGTGCCGCGATTCCCACTGGCGCGCACGCCTTCCTGGTCAAGGCCGTACGTGGGGTAAAGGTAAAAACCCTCGGAACTGGGGCCTTCGATAGCCGCGCCGACAAAGTTCTCCGGCGTGGCGGAGTTCTGGGAGTCGTTGCTGCGCATGGAGTCGGTTGAGTGGAAAAAGCCAATGAGGGTGGTGCTGTCGCTGACACCGCGCCGAAACGCAACTTTACCGTCGGCATGCAGTGCCTGATTGAGAGACAGGGTGTCAGTGAGCCGAGCGCCGTAGTAAGCCAGCCGCGTTCCGTTAAACTCGAGGCGGGAATCGCCGCGAAACATCTGGCCCCCGATCTCGCCACTTTGTCCGCCTGCAAAGTTCGATCCGGGGCTGTAGCCGAAATCGAATCGCGGACGAACGTTGGTGCTGATATAGTTTGTGCGGTTATTTCGTTGGTCCCAGCCGGGGTCCGAATTGAACGGGTGCAGTTCCCCATTAATCGTGACGTTATCCAGCCAGAGTTGTCCGGGATCGTCAGCGCTTTTCATCACGTTGAGAATACCGAAGCGATTAAAAATCGCGCCATCCGCTTTGTGGCCGACGTCAAGAGTCATGATGGTGGAATAAATGCCGAGCGTGGCTGTAACAGTTCCGCGGCCGCCTGCGCCATTGGGATCGTAGGTGAGGGAGAATGGGTAGACGGCTGCACCGCTGGGAATGGCCGCTTCGCCGCCGAAGGACCCGCCGCCAACGCGCCATAAAGCAGTGCCATACTCGAGATACGCGATAAAATAAGCCCCGCGGCCGTAGATGCGCAGCGCAATCGTGTTGGGCGTGCGCCATTCGTTGGCGGTATTGGCGTTGAAAAAACCAATCAGGGTATGACCACCACCCTGAGGCACATTCAGGCTGCCCGAAGCGGAAAGTGGATCGTTGAACGACGCGGCGGAAATGATCTTCCCGTAAAATGCCGGCTCGCCCGCGGGCGTGATGAAACCGCCGATTTCGCCCGGCGACCCGCCGGCGTTGTTGCCGGAACTGTGAAAGCCAAAGTTTTGGACGATCTGTTTGGGGGGCGGATCGGTCGCGCGGTTGTTGTGACCATCCCAGCCCGGATCGGAGTCGAATGTCTCGGTTTTCAGTAACAATGGCTGGCCGTGAACTAACCGGGCGAGGGACAAAAGCATACACGCAAGAGCGAGCCGGTTCGTTCCGTGACCTTTCATGGATTTACTGACCGGATTCTATCAAAACCATATGGTTAAAGCCATGGTCTTTGAAGCACGCACTAGTAACGACATTGCTGGCTTGCCCGGTTCCACCCTTATTGAGAAGAATCTGTCACCGAAAATCACTCCTGCAACGTTTAATGGGTTGTTTGTGTTATATAAGCGAACGGAAATGAACGTGAACCGGGCTACGTGGGTTGTTTTTCTTGCGGTCGTCGTATTATGCAGTTCTACGCCAGCGGCGGAGAAAGGCCTCGAACTATGGTGGCCGCAGTTCAGAGGGCCGAATGCCTCGGGAATCGGCGCAGGCAAGCCGCCCATTCATTTCGGGCCTACCCAAAACGTCCGGTGGAAGACCCCCGTCGGGGCAGGACTGTCTTCCCCGATCATCGTGGGAGCGCGTATCTTCCTGACCGAGTTCGATCCGGCGAGCCAAAAACTCGCCACCGTTTGCATCGATCGGCCCACGGGCAAAGTCCTGTGGCGCCGTGACGTCGCCGTGGAAAAGATCGAAAAGGTCCACCACATCAGCAGTCCGGCTGGGCCCACGCCTGCTACGGATGGAGAGGGTGTGTATGTTTACTTCGGGTCTTACGGGTTGCTGTGTTATGACCTCGACGGAAATCTCAAATGGGAAAGAAAGCTGCCTTTGCCGGAAAATCCCTATGGCGCCACGGCTTCACCGATTGTCGCAGGAGATTTGTTGGTGTTCAACCATCAGGGAAAAGACGCGTATTTGATGGGCCTCAATCGCCGCGACGGAAAAACTGTTTGGCGGACGGATCGCTCAGCGTTCAAATTTGGATGGTCAACTCCTGTGCATTGGCGGCATGACGGGACGGAGGAAGTAGTCGTCCTCGGCGGTGACTTCGAGCCGAACCAGCGCCTCATGGCCTACGACGTGGCGACCGGCGCCGAACGCTGGTGGGTGGGAGGCTTGCCGCCTTGCGGAAAGAGCACGCCCGTGATCGGAGGCGGTTTGGTATTCTTCGCTGCACCGGACATCATTTTGGAGCAAGCGGCCGAAAAACGGAATCCCGAGAAGGCCGCTCAATTCTACGCCAAGAACAAAAACACCCTTATGGCTGTTCGCCCCGGCGGCACCGGCGAAGTCGCGCAGGCGAACATCGCGTGGTCGGACCGGAAGGGTGTGCCCGGTGTCCCCTCCCCGCTCTACTATAATGGCCGCCTCTATACTTTTAAGGACGGCGGGCTAGCTTACTGTCACGAGGCAGACAGCGGGAAGTTGCTTTACGACGAACGACTCGGAACCCTTGGCTATTACTATTCCTCACCGGTCGCCGCCGATAACAGGATCTACATTGCCTCCGCCGAAGGCGTGGTCACAGTGATCGATACAGGCACGAAATTGAATGTGCTGGCCACCAACAAGCTCGACGGCGGGATTTTGGCCACACCGGCATTAGCGGGCGACAACATCTATGTGAGAACCGAAAGCCAGCTGTACGCTTTTGGGAAGTGAGAATTGTAACGGTCATGACGAGCCGGCGGTAGCCGATCATTTCTGAATTTACTTTTGCTCTGTATGACATTATAATGAGCGTATGAAGACAATGACAGCAACCCAGGCCCGGCAATCGCTCGGAGCGGTTCTCTCGCGCGTACTTGAAGGCGAAGACATTGGAATCGTGCACTCCGGCAGCGGGAAGATCATTGCGCTGCGTCCGGTGGAGGTCTACAGCGAAGACTACGCGCTTGTGGAGTATGGGCTCAGCAAGAAAGAATTAAAGCGCGCCGCTGCCAACATCAGCAAACAGGCCAGGCATGAAAAAACCCGCCGTTGGGACGGAACCGCAAACAGCCTTCGTGGTTGAACTGGGCCCGAGTTGGAAACGCTGGGCCAAACATCGCAGCGACAGCGAACTCGAAGAGATAAATCAGCGCCTGAAAGACCTTGTGCAAACTTTCGGTCAGCCTCATATCCACACCGGTCTTGGGTTGCGTCGTCTGCGCGACAATGTTTTCGAGTTCCGCATTTCACGTGGCATTCGCGTGTTGTTTCTTTTCTTTAAACCGAATCGGCTTCAACTGATGATGACCGGCAACCATGATGAAGTCCGCGCCTGGTTGAAGGAGAACACCGGTTAGATGAGTTGTTTTGACGAGTGGATCGGAACTCCGCGCCTATTTATCTTGAAGTCATACACATCACTTGTTTTCTTGCTCATAACATCCCTCACTCAGAATGATCAAACTGTCCATCCGGTCCGTTCCCCATCGGAGCAAGCTCTTTCGCTGCTCGCTAAATGCGAGCAATTGTGTGGCAATTTCTCGGTCGTGTTCGCTTAGAATGGTGAGCCGCTTTAATTGGCTGTGGCTAGGCTGGCTTCGTTAGCCTTTGACACGTCGCAGCGCAAAAATCTCTCAACATGATTTCACTGCCGCGTTTTCTGCCGTTGTTCGGCTGGCTGTTCGCGCTCTCCGCTTTTGCCGGTGACGCGGGCATTCGTCCCGGCGCGGAGGCGTTGCACAATTGGCCGCAGTGGCGCGGCCCGCTGGCTAATGGCGTTGCGTCGCTCGCGGATCCGCCAATTCATTGGAGCAAGACCAACGATGTTCGTTTGGGAAATTCCGCTCCCGGGCAAGTCACATTCCTCGCCGATGTGTTTGGCGACCCTGACTCAGGGCGCAGGTTGGCTCTTGAAGGTTCCCTAAGGGTGATGCGTCAATAGTTGAGGATGAATGCAAAAAAGGCGGCCCTCGCAGTTTGCGTTATCATTTTAAATCTGTGTCTCGGAGCATGGATCGATCGACGCTGGCTTGGGGCAAAGGCCGAAATACATCCCGTCGTTGCTCAAGAGCAGCAGCCCGTTCTTGAAACACTTTCCGCGGAGATAAATCGGAGTACAACGAACATTTCGTCTGAAAAGAAGGCTGCCATTCAAACTATTGCCAACATTCCCGTGGATTTCCATGCGCTTGCGAACGCCATTTTGCATGACCCGAGCAAGCACAAAAAAGAGCTAATCAAAGCGCTTCAGGAATGGGCGCTTAAAGATCCGCATACGGCGGCGACTTGGGCATTGAATCTCCCGAAAGGCGACAACCATAGCGCTGCCCTAAAGACCGCATTTGACGCGTGGGCTAAAACGGATCCTCGCAGCGCCGCAGCATTTGCTGAGAATCTGCCAGCCGGCAAAGATCGCAAAGAAGCCCTTGCCGAAGTTGCCAACCGATGGGCCAGCGTTGAGCCTGAAGCCGCGCTGTCCTGGGCACGCGAATTAACCGACAAAGCCTCCCGCGAAACCGCGCTGCAGCACGTCATCGGTCGTGTGGCCGAGGGCGACCCACCAACAGCGGCGCTTATGGCAGTTGAACTACCGCGCGGACAGGAACAACGAGAGTTGCTGCGCGGAATTGCTTCCCGATGGGCATCGGAAGATTTGGGGAAAGCGCGGGAATGGATGGCTCAATTACCGGAGCAAGCAGACCGGGATGCTGCTTTTCGCGGCCTGGTGCGCGCCTGGGTCCAAAGCGATCCCGATTCAGCAGTTGGCTATCTGAACGCCATGCAACCCGGCGACCAAATGGCCGTTCTAAAAAATACTTTTATTCCATGGGGCGAAACTGAACCCGCAGCGGCAATGACCGCGGCAGGGAAACTGGCGAATGAAAAAGCGCGAACGGCTGCCCTTTCGATGGCCGCAGGGAGTTGGGCAAACTCGTCGCCGCGCGAGGCAGCCGACTTTGTTTCCCAACTGCCTCCCAGCTCCTCTCAACTGAGCGCCGGGCTATCGGTCGTCGCGAATTGGGCCGAACGCGATCCGGCCTCGGCCGCTCAATGGGTGGTTACCTTTCCGGAGGGTGAGGCGCGCGAAAAGGGATTAGCGGCGGTCGCCCGGAACTGGGCAGAAAGCGATCCTAATCAGGCGGCCACATGGATTGATAGCCTGGCCGACTTGAAAACCCGGGACACTGCACTCCGGGGTCTTATCGAGGGCATGATCAGCAGCGATCCGGCGGCGGCGATTCAATGGGCGCAATACATTTCCGATCCGAAAATGAGGAACCAAGCGGTGGCCGACTCCGCCTCGCGCTGGATGCAAACTGAACCCGCCGCCGCACGCGAATGGCTCGCTTCAAACCCATTGCCCGAAGAATTGAAACAGCGTGTCGCAAACCCCAAAAAGAAGTAAAAGTGCGGAACGACATGATTTCAGTCCCGCACCTTCTGCCGTTGCTTGGCTGGCTGTTCGCGCTATCTGCTTTTGCCGGTGACGCAGGGGTTCGTCCGGCCCCGGAAGCGTTGCGGAATTGGCCTCAATGGCGCGGGCCCTTGGCGAATGGCGTTGCGCCGCTTGCCGACCCGCCAATTCATTGGAGCGAGACGAACAATGTTCGGTGGAAAATTCCGCTGCCGGGAAAAGCGCATTCCTCGCCCATTGTCTTCGGCGATTCAGTTTACGTGCTCGCTGCCATGCCGGTCGGCGAAGCGCAAAAGCCCGTTTACGATGATGCGCCCGGCGTTCACGACAGCGTACCGGTGACGCATCGTCATCAATTTGTGGTGTTCGCGATGAATCGCAAGGATGGAACTGTTGCATGGAAAAAAGTCCTGCGGGAGGAATGGCCCCACGAGGGTGGTCACGTCACCGGCAGTCTCGCTTCCAGTTCGCCTGTCACCGATGGCGAGCGGCTTTACATCTTCTTCGGTTCGCGCGGACTGTATTGTCTGGATCTGGCCGGCGAGTTGAAATGGTCCAAAGACCTCGGCAAAATGCACACGTTGCACGCGCATGGCGAAGGCAGTTCGCCTGTCCTCCACGGAGACAGGCTCATCGTTTGCTGGGACCAGGAAGGCGACTCGTTCCTCTACGCATTCGATAAACACACTGGCAAACAGCTCTGGAAAGTTCCGCGCGACGAAAAGACCGCCTGGTCCACGCCGCTCGTGGTCGAACACGACGGCAAGCCACAGGTAATCGTCAGCGCAACGAAACGCGTGCGCGGCTACGACCTGGCGACCGGCGCGCAGCTTTGGGAATGCGCCGGGCTGACGGAAAACGTGGTGTCCTCACCCGTGTATACCGACGGCGTGGTCATCGCAGGTAACAGCTATTATTCGCAAGCGATGCTGGCGATCCGGCTCGCTGGCGCCAAAGGCGACATCACCGCCACCACGAATGTCCTGTGGAAGCTCAATCGCATGACGCCTTATGTCTCATCCCCACTGCTCTATGACAACACGCTCTATTTCATGCGGCATAACCAAAACATTCTTTTACGCCTCGACCCGCTGACGGGTAAACCGCGCGGCGAAGCGCTTCGCCTGGAAGGCATCAACGATTTTATTTTTGCTTCACCGGTCGGCGCTGCCGCCCGAATCTACGTCACCAGCCGTGACGGGGTGACGGTGGTTTTGCGTCACGACAAGGAAAACGCCCCGCTCGCGGTCAACAAACTGGAAGATTCTTTCAGCGCGTCTCCCGCGCTTGTGGACCGCGAACTGTATCTCCGCGGGGAGCGCTTTCTTTATTGCATCGCGGAATTGGGAAACGACGCATCCCGGACGCCATCGGCGCTGCGGCACTCCCACGAACCGGGTGGCCGGTAAGATCGGTCAAGTCCTGATCCCTCTCTGCCGCCTGTCGGGTCAGACCTCCGTACCTGTCGCCCACCTGTCGGCCTGCCGACACCACTTTCGCCCAATGTTTTCAGGCCACCTGTCACCCTGTCGCCACCTGTCACCCCCTGGCTACCCCTCCCCCGTAGCTTAACCTGTTGACCTCCTATAGCCGCGCGGAATTAGATGGCAACGCCCCCGCAGTGTTCGTTTACAATCCGTCATGCGTCTGATGTGTTTCACTGCTGCTTTCCTTGTGTGCCAACTCACTGCGCTTGCGGCACTGCCGGATGGGGTGCGGCGGGTCAAGGTGCTCAACTATCCTGATTGCTTTGAATTGGCCAACGGAGACACACGCGTGACGCTGTGCCACCAGGTGGGTGGCCGCGTGCTGGAGTATTCGTTCAAGGGGAAGAACGCGCTCTACCTCGACCCCCGTGAAGAGAAGTGGGGCACGCCCGGTGGCCCCAAAGCGCCATCCAGCGCGGGCCGGTTCGACATCGGGCCCGAATATCTGATCCCTGAGCGGCCGAAGCTTTGGTCCGGTGAGTGGCAGGCGGAGGCGATTGGCCCACGGGCCGTGCGTCTCACGAGCCAGCGCGACGACGCGACGGGTGTGCAACTTATCCGCAATTTCCGCCTGGCCGCCAAGGGCACCCATCTCGCCTGCGAACAGATTATCAAGAATGTTTCCAAGGAACCCAAGTATTGGGCGCATTGGAGCCGGACGTTCGCGGTGCACGGCGGAATCGGAGTGATCCCGCAGACGCCGGACACGCGTCGCTTCCCGAACGGTTGGGTAATGTATAACCAAGGAGCAGAGCATTCGATCATCGCGCGGCCTACTGATCCGAACGTGCGCATGCGCGGGAACTTCCTCGAAGTGCGCGGACCTACCCGATCACCTAAGCTAGGCTTCGATTCCAACGCCGGCTGGTTTGCGTACCTGATGCCGCACAACCAGGTCTTCGTGAAGCGCTATCCTTCGCCGAAAGACGCCGTCTATCCCGAGATCGCCGCTCTCACATTGTGCTTCTGGTATCCGAAGGCTGAGCAAGTCCCTGCCGTCGAACTCGAACCGCATGGACCGCGCAAGACCATCAAGCCCGGAGGCGGTGTGAGCTTTACTGAGGATTGGTATTTGATGGAGCACAAATTCCCGGGGGCCGGCGAGGAAATTGATCTTGAGACCTTGGCGGCCCAGGTCGACCGCGAAGCGCGCTAAGGCACTCACAAGCCATTGTTGGTCGCCGCGGTCAGTTCGGCTTCAGCGAACAGTTGGGATCGTCGTCGGTGCTTCCCATTTGTTCGGCCAGGCGGGTCTGAGTGAATTGGTGGATGCTGCCGTCCGTTAAAACCATATTGCCTGCGTCGACGTGCATGGTGCTGTCCCAACGTGGATTGTCGCTGACTCGCAGCTGAGTGATAAATCCGAAGATCGCGGATGGGCCGCAACCCTGCCCGTCTCGTCCGAGCACATTGCGATCAGCGGCCAGATGCAACGCCGGCCTATCCGGACGGGCGCCGGTCCCGACCAGATAACTGATGGCAGCGTTCTTGACGGTGCGCAGGCCGGACGCGGAATCGGAGAAATCCGTGGCGATTTGCTTTGCCCGGTCAGTGGGGCAGTGCAGGATTTTCGGGGTGCCCAGTTCGTTGGACATAGTGATGAAGTGCTGCCATGTCTCCAACCGCGTCCGGCTCCCGCCCTCCGCAATATCTACGGTGGATGTATACTTATCGCTGTGATCGCCTGCCCACATGGTGAAGGCAAGGCCGATTTGCTTTTGGTTGTTCAGGCAGGCGGCACGTAGCGCCTTCGCTTTTGACCGAGCCAATGCAGGTAACAAAAGAGCGGCAAGGATCGCGATGCAAGCGATGACTATCAACACTTCGATCAACGTGGTTGCTTCCCGCGTGAAAGTGCTTTTTTTCATACATATAACCCTGCGCCGGGAGTTTGGACGCGGCGCGCTACTCGCGTGTTCATCGTGCCCGAGGGGCACCAATGCGAATCAAGCCACTTTGAGCCACTTCCGGCTGCGCGCCGCCTTATACATCGTCTCCATCACTTTGACGCGCGCAGCGGCTTCGGCGGGCGTCACAAGGGGCTGATCCTTTTTCCCGGCGACTGCATTCACAAATTGATGCAGTGGCAATTGCGGCGCGCTAGGCAACTCTTTAAACGGCTTCTTGCCATCAGCGCCGGAGACTTTGTTGCTCTTGTAATAGAGTTCGTTGTTCACGATTGTGGCGTGCCCTTCGGTCCCACTGATGATCAATTGCACTGGATCGTCGACGTCCACCCAGCCGGCCGCGAGCGTGCCGATAATGCCATTCTTGAATTGCATGAGCGCTTCGCCCGTCTCGTCGCAATCTTTGTAGCGATTTGTGACGATCTCCACCTGTGCACTGACTTCCTCAACATCGCCAAACAGCCACATGAGAATGTCCAGCTTGTGCGTGCCCAAATCTCCGAACGCCCCCACCCCGGCGATTTTCGGGTCGGCCATCCAACGCCATTCGGAATCGAAATAACCGCGCAACGAACCGGCATGACAGTTTGAGCCGCGCACACGGGTGATCTTACCGAAATTGCCTTGCGCGACTTGCTCTTTCAGAAACAGGTGCTTGGGGTCAGTTCGCATGAAATAGCCGGTTGTGAAATGTAGTCCCGCCTTTTGAATTGCGGCTGCCATGGCTTCACTTTCGCGCGCAGTGATGCCCAAGGGTTTCTCGACGAACATGTGTTTGCCTGCTTTTGCGGCTGCCAGTACGAGATCGTGATGACGGGTCGTCTCCGAGCAAATCACGACGGCCGAGACTTCAGGGTCGGCCCAAATTTTTTCGACGTCGGAAACGACTTGCGCCGACAATTCCTTGGCGCGTTTCTCCGCACGGGCGGCATCGTGGTCCCAGACCCATTTAGTTTTTACATCGTTGCGACTATTCAACAGTTTGATAAAGCTCGGCGTGTGGATATGCGCGCACCCAACAAACGCGAGTATCGCGGTTTTCTCCTGCGCCCAAATATTGGTCGCCGCGGCGCCGGCGAATGCCGCAGCGGTAGTTGTCACAAATTGTCTTCTGTTCATAATTAACCTTTAGTCTGCAAGCCCATCGATCCAAGCCGAACTGAGCTTGTACACGGTTAGCGATTGAATGGCAACCGGGCCACCTTCGGCTTTGAGGGACAGGCCATTTTCCTTCGGCAGAACGAATCGCGTGGACGATATTTCGCCTCGGTTCACAAACGCCTCGATGGAAGTGCGGTCCACCAGGATTTCAACGGTCTTGATTTGATCCGCGACGTCGGCGGCCGGCGCGCCAGACTCGATTGTTTTGGCGGTTAGAACCAGTGGGATGCCGCGAATTCTGAAAGTTAGTTTGGCCGTGTCCGGAATCCTGACTTCGCCCTGAATGTGAAAAAGGCGTCCTGAGGGCTCCAGCCGCAACGCCTCATTTGCTTTCAAAGTGCGATTCGTCCATTTGTCCTGGCCTCTGTGCAGCCCGGCTATTTCGCGAATGGGTTCGCGGAAAATACGAGGACCATTCTTCGTGTTGCGCAGCGTGAGTTCACAGGGGAAACTCACCTGCTGATTGAAGGGCATGTCCGGAAATGCGGAGCCGCGCAACCATGCCGTTTGGATCCTTCGGCCGTCGCCAGTGTCAGTGTTGCCCCAGGTTTGTGTTGCGTAAAAGTTTGGCCCGACGTCACATGGATAGCGGGTCGTCTCCTCTTTGAACTCGGTCCCATCAAAGGCGCCAATCGAGTATTTGCCATTGCCCTGGATCAACACCCATTTCGTGTTCTTGCGATCGTCGTCCACGGGCAGCTCGAAAAAGTCGGGGCATTCGAAGCTGTTAGGGATCGGCTTTTGTGCATCCTTCCAATCCAGCAAATTGGAGGATGTGAAGATATGGTATTGGCTGTTGCCATAAAGCATCATGACCCAGTGACTTGCGGGCGCGTACCAGAAAACTTTGGGGTCACGTTCCGGGTAAACCATAAATGGATTTTTCTCGTAGTGCTTCCAGGTGCGGCCGCGATCAAGACTGTAGGAGAGGCATTGGCTGCGGTTGTCGTTACGAGACCAGAAGGCGACCATCGGGGGCGCTGATTTGTTCAGGGAAAGGCCCGAAGTATTTTTGTAGTCGATAACGCAGGTCCCTGATTGCACGCCAGTGTCCAATTGCTCCTCCCAAAAGGCGGGCTCGAGTTCGGTCCAATGAGTCAGGTTGCGGCTCACGGCATGAACCCAACATTTGTTCCAACGCTGGGCGAAGAGATGATATTCTCCGTCGTAATAAATTAAGCCGTTGAGATCGTTAAGCCATCCTTCCTGGCGTTCGCGCGGATTGAGCCGGTCGATCGTCCATTGCCGCGCCGTGAAATGGAACTGCGGCCGCAACCATTCGCGGTAAAGAGGTTCGACAGCGAGGGGCAACTGCTCCGGAGCATCGGTCTGCACAATGTGCTCGACATTAATGTGCCCCCAATCACCGCTCGCTTCATCGACGATCTGGACTTGCGCGTTTCGGCCGATGAACCGGCTCACATTCCAACTCGCCGGCGCCAGGCGATCGCTGCGCCACCCGGTGGCGCTGCAAAAAACCTTCCCATCAATGAGCAAGTTGATGCACGTGTGATGCTCGTAATCGCCGCCGCCGATGCGAAAGGAAATGTATTTGCGTGCGATCTTGAATTCGGGAGACGTGAGCGTGCCGATTGGCCTATCGCCCTCGATCTCGCTGCTGAAAACTTGATCGTCCAGTGAGTTCTCAATTTCCAGTTTGGCAAGCAAGTCACCGGACACCGGTCCGAACCCGGTGCCCGTTGCCTTCCACTTCTCAAAATTCCCTGTCGGCAAATCTTGTGCGCAACAGGACAATGCGATCAGTATAGTACAACAAACAGCTTTCAAATTAGTTCGACATCGGCCCTACGTATTTCCGTGCAACGACCACGTTATCAAACCAGACAGACTGGCTTTCTTTCCAATACTGCCGGGTAGGATCGCCTTCATCGTAGCCGTAATGCTCAAGCCAGAAGCAATTCACTTTCAAATCCAAGTCGCGGCGCCATCGGATGCCGGTGAATTCGCCTACGAGTTTGCCGTCCACCCACATGGCCTGTTTGCCGTCGGCTTTGTCAGGCGCGCTGTTTGCCTGAATCATGAATTCCCAACACTGCCATTCGTTGAGCGGCGGAATCACACGATGGTTTCCCGCTGCTTCGCCCTTGCCCGGACCGGGTGGGAAGAAGCCGTTGCCCCAATATTTGTTCATCTTTTGATCCGGCTCCATGTCCAAATAATACGTATAGAGATTCACTTCGCCGGGCGGCGGATTCTTGCCCCAGGCGAACCAAGGCTCCATGCCCGTCGAATAATACGTCCCATTCGGCTTTAGCCCCGCCTTGCCGAAGGCTGACCACTTGTTCGTGCGCTGGTTGGCACCGAGCCAGATGAAATGATGATTGTATTGGTAGTCCGCCGAAAACTTTACATACACCCGAGCGTAAACTGCGTCTGCTCCGGGCATGAACCACTTGATGGCATCGCCGCCGTGGTTCTTACCGCGTTCCATTGGCATCTGCACAGACCAGCGTCCCGCCTTAGGCTTTTCCTCGGTCATCACCACGCGCCCGCGCTGCTGGTCCCACTTCTTCATGTCCCCTGATTCGAAATCGTCGGCGAATAAGACGTCCGGGTCCGTTGCGATCGCTTGATCGTGAGGATACTTTGCAGCCAATCCAACAGAGGCACCCGCCGGAAGCGTCCACAACACAGCCGTCAGAATCACCAAAGCGATCATTGCGGAACCACCTTGCGCAGCATCGCGGCGAAATGCAACTTTGGTAAGTGATGAAGCCGATCCGGAAGGTTCGCTGTCCGAGTTGCAAGAAAGAGGGAGAATGGTTCGAGGGGAAGTACGGTCCGTTTTGTTCGAAGCGCTGCAAGTTGGTCGATCTCGGCAAATGGCTCAACGAGGAACATAAAGTATCCGAGCCATTAGACCCGGATCATCCTGTTGAGCCCGGGAAAGAGGAGGATTAATCGACGTCGCCGACGGTGGCGCGGATAACTTCGTCCGGCGTCGTCTGGCCCGCGAGGACTTTGCGAATGCCGTCTTCGCGAAGAGTGCGCATGCCCATTTCGCGCGCTTTGATACGCAGGACTGAGGAAGGAACTTTCTCGTAAATAAGTTTGCGGGCTTCATCGTCGACCACAAAAATCTCAAAGATCCCCATTCGTCCGCGGTACCCACCCTTGTTGCAATCCGAGCAACCTTTGCCTTTGGTGAATTTCGCATTCTGAGTTTTTGCGACGTCGATGCCCAAGGTCTTTAACTCCGTTTCGGGCGGTGTGAAAGGCGCGCCGCACTTTTTGCAAATCTTGCGCACCAACCGCTGGGCCATCATGGCGCGAGTGGAAGATGCCACCAAAAACGGCTTTACACCGATATCGATGAGACGCGTGACTGCGCTCGGAGCGTCATTCGTGTGAAGCGTGGAGAACACCAGGTGACCCGTGAGTGAAGCGTTGATGGCGATCGACGCCGTTTCAAGATCGCGAATTTCCCCAAGCATGATCACGTTGGGCGCCTGGCGCAGCATCGAACGCAACGCCGCCGAAAAAGTCAGGCCCACAGTCTCACTAACTTGCACCTGATTAATGCCGGCGAGGATGTATTCGACGGGATCCTCGACCGTGATGATCTTACGGTCCGGCCGATTGATGAAGTTCAGACACGAGTAAAGGGTCGTTGTCTTGCCCGAACCGGTGGGGCCCGTCACCAACAGAATGCCGTCCGGCAAACCAATCAGCCGTTCAAACGTCTGCTGGTCGTCAGCAAAAAAACCTAACTCCGGCAGGCCCAGCTTTAATCCTTCCTTGTCCAGAATACGCATGACGATGCTTTCGCCATGCGTGGTCGGCAGGCAGGAGACGCGCAAATCAATGAGTTTGCCACCAACCTGGGTTTGAATACGACCGTCCTGCGGAATGCGTTTTTCCGCAATGGACATATTGCTCTGGATTTTCAGCCGCGAAATGATTGAGGCCTGCAGCCGTTTCGGCGGACTCTTCACTTCCTGCAACACGCCATCAATACGGTAACGAACGCGAAAACGCTTGGCCAAAGGCTCAAGGTGAATGTCGGAGGCGCGCGAGCGAAACGCTTCGACGACGATGGAGTTCACCAGTTTGATGATGGGAGCGTCCGCGTCCACCTCTCCGCCATCATCGGCTTCAACGCCGCCTTGCAATGGCCCAACTTCCACCTCACCTTCGGTGATTTCCTGGATCATCACGGAAACGTTGTCCGTGCCGACGCCGTAAAGCTTGTTCAACGCCGCTTCGATGCCTTCATCCGAAGCGATCTTGATTTCGATCTCAGCGTTCAGGAGATGATGGAGGCTATCAATCGTATCGAGGTCCGACGGATCCGCGATGGCGATGCCTAACGCATTGCCATGACGATAGACGGGGATGCAGCGGTAACGCTTCGCGATATGACGCGGAACCGCAGCGATCACGCTATCGTCGAGCTTGAGCTCAGCAAGATTGACGACCTCAACGCCGAAGTGCGCGGCCTTCGCATTGGTAACGTCATTAGAGGTGATGATCTTTCGTTCGACGAGGAGGTCCACCACGCCCACGCCCGCAGCGTCGGCTTCCGAGCGCAAAGCCTCCACTTGCTGATGCGTCACGAAGCCAAGCTCAACGAGCTGGTCAAGCAGGTAATCGTCTCTTGCGGCCACGGGTTGCGTTAATTGTCTCGTTTCGCTTCCAAACGGGAACGCTGCGAATATGCGCGGCGGCAAGGGGTATGTCAATCCCCGCCCCGCCAGGGCGCGCCTGCGAAGGCGCGTCAGCCATCAGCGATTTTCCTTTGTAATTGTCCGGTTTTATTTTTGATTAGACGCGATGAACGCGTTGCTGCTGGCCGGCGGGCGAGTGATTGATCCGTCGCAAGGGATCGATCGGGTGACCGACGTTTTGCTGCGGGATGGCAAAGTCGCCGCCCTCGGCGAAGGCGCGACCGTGCAGAGCGACAATCGCATCGATCGCCTGGACGTGTCGGGCATGGTGGTTTGCCCGGGATTAATCGACCTGCACGTACACTTGCGGGAGCCGGGACAAAGCGCAAAAGAAACAATGGCGTCCGGAACAGCGGCGGCCGCGCGTGGTGGATTTACGACCGTGGTGTGCATGCCCAATACATCACCCGCCATCGACAATCCGTCGACCGTAGCCTTGATCCGCGAGAAGGCCGACAGGGAGGGGATTGTAAATGTCTTCGTCGCGGGAGCCATCAGTAAAAATATCGCAGGCGAAGAATTGGCGCCGATCGGCTCACTGAAGAACGCGGGCGTGGTGGCTATCACCGATGATGGACACTGCGTTCAGAACAACGAGCTGATGCGACGCGCGTTGGAATACGCAAAGATGTTCGATGTTCCGGTGATGGATCACTGCCAGGATTACAACCTGGTGAGCGACGGCGTGATGCACGAGGGCTATTGGAGCACGGTCCTCGGCCTCAAAGGCTGGCCCGCCGCCGGCGAGGAAATGATCGTCGCGCGCAATATTGTGCTGGCGGAATTAACCGGCGCACGTGTGCATTGCCAGCATTTGAGTTCCGCGGGCAGCATCGCGTTATTGCGCGAAGCAAAAAAGCGCGGCGTGCCAATCTCCGGCGAAGCGTGCCCGCATCACTTTACGCTTACGGATGCGGCGGTCGGCGGCAGCGAAACTTTTTGGAAGGCGGATGGAAAAGCGATTCGCGGCAACGGCGGCGCGCGCCCGGCATGGCCCAGCTATGATACAAATTTGAAGATGAATCCGCCTTTGCGGACAGCGCAGGATCGTGAAGCAATCCTCGGCGGACTCGTGGATGGCACGCTCGAGATCATCGGCAGCGACCACGCGCCGCACGCCGAATACGAGAAGGAAGTCGAATTCGATTACGCGCCCTTTGGAATTACCGGTCTGGAAACTCAGTTGGCGCTGTCGTTGATGCAATTGGTCGATTCTGGCCTGATGTCCTTGCCGGACTTGATCAATAAATTCACCGTCGCGCCGGCGCGGTTGCTTGGATTGGCCAAAGGCACGCTAAAACCGGGCGCTGACGCAGATGTAACGGTTTTCGATCCGGAGCGGCAATGGCATTTTGCGCGGGAAGAATCGGCTTCAAAATCGCGCAATACGCCCTTCCACAATTGGCCCTTGAAGGGACGGGCGGTTTATACCATTGTGCGAGGCCAATTGGTTTGGCGTGAAGAAAGTAAGAAAGCAAGCGTCTAAAATTAAACTGAATTTATGAAGAAGATCGCACTCGGAGTTATGTTCGGCTGGCTGGCATTTCAGGTCGCGGCTGCCGAAGGGGAATGGATGACTGATCTAGCCAAAGCGCAGGAAAAGGCCAAGACGGAAAAGAAAATGGTCCTGGTAGACTTTACCGGTTCGGATTGGTGCCCGCCATGCAGAGCGCTGCACAAAAACGTGTTTTCGTCGGAGGAATTCGCCGAATTTGCCAAAAAGAACCTCGTGCTGGTCGAAATCGATTTTCCGCGCAAAAAAGAACAGAGCGAACAATTGAAGAAGACCAATCGGGAACTGGCCAAGAAACACGAGATCGATGGCTATCCCACGGTGATTGTTTTCGACAGCGAGGGCAAACAACTCGATAAGAAAGTGGGTTATAGCGGCGCCGGAGCGAAAGAGTACGTCGGACAACTGCAGAAGATCAAAGACAAGAGCTGACGACAGCGGCGTCAGGCTTCCGGCGTAAGCCCCATCACAATGTCAAACCGGGCGGCGAGTTCGCCGATTTTCGAGTTCTTGATTGGTGTAAATGGAATCGTTACGGACTTGCGGGCCTTCTCGTCTTTGATGCCGCGGTAAACGCCATCGCGCTCATTCCCAGGATGGCCTTCGATGTAGCATTGCGTGATCAGCTCCTTTTTACCCTTCATCTTGATGGCAAAATGGACATGGGGCGTGCGGCCAGGATACGGAACGGGCTTGATCGTGCGGAAAAGATATTCGCCGGTCGAACCCGTGAGGAAACGTCCGAAACCCTGGAAGTTTGAGTCGCGTTTTTCGCGATTGCCTGTGCCAGTGTGCAGGTATGCCCCGTTGTTGTCGCACTGCCAAATTTCCACGAGGGCGTTGCGAATCGGCTGTCCATGCGAATCCAACACGCGCCCGGTCAGCCACGTGATGTCGCCGACGGCGGGGGTGGTATTGTCGTTGATAGTGAGCAGATCATTGTCGGTATCCAGCGGCAGATGATCCGGATAGAAGGGACCCTCTGTTTGCGGCGGCGTACGCGTGAGTTCTTCAGCTAAAAGGCCTGGCACAGTGAAGAGGGCGCTCGTAAATGCGGCCCGGCGTAGAAACGCGCGGCGGCTCGAGGAAACGGCAATGATATTCATACAGCTAATTATGATTGCCTCGCGACAATTTGGTAACAATCTTCCCTGGATGAATAAACCGCCGCGCGTCGGCGGTCGAATCAAAAATTCGCATGAAAAGGTTAACTCTCATAACATTCGGCGTACTGTTTGGCCTGGCGGCGACCGCGGCGAACTGGCCGCAATGGCGCGGTCCGAACTTCGATGGATCGAGCCCGGAAAAAAATCTCCCCGTAAAATGGTCCAAGACGGAGAACATCGCATGGAGCCTCCCCCTCCCCGGCCCGTCAGCCGCCACGCCTGCGGTCTGGGCCAATCACGTCTTCATCTCCACCAGCGATAAATCCTCGCGTTCGCTTTGGGCCATGTGCGCGCATAAGAAAACTGGCGCCGTCATGTGGAAACACAAAGTAGCGGACGCTTACGGCAAGGATGACAAAAGCAACTTCGCTTCCCCATCGCCTGCGACCGATGGCAAACGCGTGATTTTCTTTTATGGAAATGGCGAGTTGGTCGCGTTCGATTTCGCCGGCAACAAATTGTGGGCGCGCAACATCCAGAAGGACGAAGGCGATTTCGCTTTTCTGTGGACGTTCTCCACCAGTCCTCTGCTCTACGATGGCAAGCTTTACCTGCAGGTGCTGCAACGCGATGTACCCGTACAGGGCCGCGGCAAGCAGCCGAGTGGTATTGAATCCTATTTGCTGGCACTTGATCCGATGACCGGAAAAACGCTCTGGCGGCATGTGCGTCCTAGCGAAGCGAAGGAAGAATCGCGCGAGTCATTCAATTCGCCCGTTCCGTTCGAATACAATGGACGCAAAGAAATTTTGGTCGCCGGGGGCGATTGCCTTACGGGCCACGATCCGGCGAGTGGAAAGGAATTTTGGCGTTGGGGCACATGGAACCCGCAGCGAATCGGCCATTGGCGGCTCGTGCCGTCGCCCGTTGCCGGCGCCGGCATTGTGCTGGCCTGCACGCCCAAAGGAGGGCCGATTTACGCCATCGCTGCAGGTGCAAATGGCACGTTGAGTGATGGCGATTTCGCCTGGAAGAGCGATTCGCAACGCGGCATTACCACCGACGTGCCGACGCCGCTATTCTATGACGGTGATTTCTTTGTGTGGAGCGATGTGAAGAAAAACGTCTCGCGTATCGACCCGAAAACGGGACAACCGAAGTGGACTGGGGAAACTCCCGGCCGCAGCAAATTCGAAGCTTCACCGGCAGGCGCGGACGGAAAGATTTATGGCATGAATTTCAGAGGCGAGGTCGTGGTGGTTGACGCCGCTAAAGGCGAAGTTCTCAACACAATCGCGATGGGCGAAGAAGGCGATGATATGACCCGCTCGTCGATCGCGATCGCTGGCGGCCAGCTCTTCATCCGCACTAATAGCAAACTCTTCTGCGTCGGCAAAACTCAGACTGCAAGTAGCGCGGCGGCCTCGGCCGCATCCAGATGAAAGCCGCTTTCATCGAGAGCCCTGGCCCTCCCGAGAACATTCGTTACGGCGATGTTCCTGAACCGAGACTCGGGGATACCGGCGTCCTGGTGCGCGTCAAAGCAGTCGCTGTAAACCCGATCGATACATACATCCGCAGCGGAATGATCAAAGCAGATCTTCCCTCACCCTTTATTATTGGCTGCGATCTCGCGGGCGCGGTCGAACGCTTCGGCCCAAAAGTCGTGCGTTTCAAACGCGGTGACCGTGTGTGGGGCAGCAACCAGGGTCTGCTGGGACGTCAGGGCACGTTCGCGGAATTGGCGGCCGTGGATGAGAACTACCTTTACCCAACACCTTCCGGTATTTCAGACGAAGATGCGGCCGCCATTGCGCTGGTCGGCATCACAGCGGGACTCGGCTTGCGCCGTGCGCTGCTCACCAGCGGTGAGACGCTGTTCGTAAATGGTGGCAGCGGCGGGGTGGGTTCAACGGTTATTCAAATGGCAAAAGCGGTGGGCGCTAAGGTGATTGCAACAGCGGGAAGCGACGAAAAAGTCGCTACCTGCAAAAAGTTGGGCGCGGACGCAGCCATCAACTACAAAACCGAAAAAGTTGGGGACGCTGTGAAAAAGGTCGTTCCGAACGGCGTCAACGTGTGGTGGGAAACTACTCGCGAGCCTGACTTTGATACGATTGTTAACGCGATGGCTCGTGGAGGCCGCATTGTCCTGATGGCTGGCCGCGACGCGCGTCCACCGTTTCCGGTGGGGCCTTTTTACACACGCGATCTTTCACTGCACGGACTTGTGATGTTCATGGCTTCGCCGGAGGAGCAG
>DATENK010000774.1:0-14326 GCA_035275085.1 Verrucomicrobiia bacterium
ATGGACGATACGATAAAGTTTGAACAGTTCATGCGGAACTACCAGGACATGGTTTATTCTGTGGCCGTCCGGCTTTTGGCCAGCGATGCCGATGCGCAGGACGTCTCGCAGACGGTGTTCCTCAAAGCCTACGAACACTTCGCCACTCTCGATGGCAATCCCTCCGCCGGTGGCTGGCTCAAGACCGTGACTACCAACCTTTGCCTGAACCACCTGTCGCGTTATCGCGCGCGTTGGAAATTCTTTTCCGATCTGAAATCCGAAGACGACGATCGCTCCTTCGAGGAATCCATTCCCGCCGCTCAAAGCATGGACGCCTCGCTGGCCGAATCCGATTATCGTGTGCTGCTCGAACAAGCTATCCGCAAATTGCCAAATGCCCAACGCGTGCCTCTCGTCTTGTATCACTTTGAAGACCAAAGCTACGAGGAAATCGCCAAAACCCTCAAGGTCTCCTTGAGCAAAGTCAAAACGGATATCCATCGCGCGCGCCTCGCGCTTAAACGATATATCCGTCCCGAGATGTTCGGCGATGAGTTCGTGCCCGAAGTGCCCACGCCAAAGCGTCGGGAGGGCGAGCGTCCTCGCGAACCACGCCACAATCCGGCAGTCGCGGAACTGTTTCCGAAACTTTCAATTTTTTCGCATGCAACCTGAGATCGATCAGAACCTCGCGCGCGTGATTCACCAGGAATTGCGCAAGCTGCCGCCGCTCAAAGCGCCGGAAGCGTTGCTGGGTCGCGTGCTTGCCGGCGTGCGTTTGCAACAGGCCTTGCCCTGGTGGCGCAAATCGATCTGGCAATGGCCCAATGCTGCCCGCACAACCTTCTTTGTCGTGCTCGCGGTGATGATCACAGCCATTATGAGCAGCCATTGGTGGGCAGGGGACGTCGCCGCCAAAGGTGTCGAAGTGCTGAGTGACTCGACTCAACCCCTGGTGCCGCTCAGCAACGCCTTTCTCGTTCTTTGGAGAACTCTTTTGCAGAACGTGGTTATCTTTGGCCTGGCTTTCAGTGGGATGCTTTATCTGCTTTGTCTCGGCGCCGGTACTATGTTTGTTCGTTTTGCATTGAGGCGCAGTTAGCATGACACGCAGCATCCTTTATCTTTCAATTCTGATCGTTGGCAGCCTCTCGCACGCGCAAGACGCCGACACCAACAACACGCCCGAGTCGTCTGATATCCCATTTCAAATCACCACGTCGTCCGGCAATGATCGCGTCGCGGTCGGTGGCGGCAGCGTCCACGTCAAGCCGGGTGAAGTCGTCCACGACGTCGTCGTTGTTGGCGGTTCCGCGCTGATCGAAGGAAAGGTTACCGGCGATTGCACTGTCGTCTTCGGGAAAGCGAAAATTACATCCACCGCTGAGATTCGAAAGGATCTCACGGTGGTTTTCGGTACTCTGGACGTAGACCCGGACGCAAAGATTCGCGGGCAACCTACCATCGTCGGACCCAACACGAAGATGCAAATGCCGGCCGCTTTCCGTTGGGTGCCGCAATGGTTCAGCAAAGGTCTGATGCTCGGCCGCCCGCTGCCGCACCAATTCGCGTGGGCCTGGATCGCCGTGGCGGTTTTCACCTTGTTCTATCTGCTGCTGGCGCTGCTCTTCCGCGGACCCATTGGCGCCTGCGTGCATGTGCTCGAAACGCGCCCGGGCAGTTCTTTACTCACTGGCCTGCTCGCTCTTCTGCTGTTCGGGCCTCTGCTGATTTTGCTGCTGATCACCGTGATCGGAAGCATTTTGATTCCGTTCCTGATCTGCGCCGCCATTGCCGCCTACTTTTTCGGCAAGGTCGTGGTCTACGCGTGCGCGGGACAGCAAATCGTTGGGAATCGCATGGGCCCGCTCCTTCCGGTCCTCATTGGCGCAATCCTGTTTTCGCTCTTGTATGTGATTCCTGTCGTCGGTTTCCTCGTATGGGGCGTTGCAGCACCACTCGGTCTCGGGGCGGTCTTGCTCGCCTTTTTTGGTCGGCTGCGGAAGGAAGACCCAAAGCCGCCTATTAGCACCCCCTCGGTTCCTCCACCACCTGCCCCCGTCGCTCCTCCGCCTGGAACGGCGCCGGCTTACTCCATGACGCCTCTGAGTCCTCGGGCCGGCTTCTGGCTGCGGTTCCTCGGCACCGCCATCGATGCCGCCCTGCTGCTGGTGATCTGCGGGATTTTTCATATCCATGCGCCGCCCCCTGTGATCCTCGGTATCTGGACGCTATATCACATCGCCCTGTGGACATATAAAGGCGCGACAATCGGGGGATTGGTCGTCGGGACCCGTATCATCCGCACCGATGGCAGCCCGATCGACTTGTCTGTGGCCGTAGTTCGCGCTTTGGCCAGCTTTTTGTCCGCCGCAGCCTTCCTTCTGGGCTTCTTTTGGGCCGGTTGGAGCGCCCAAAAGCAATCCTGGCATGACATCATCGCCGGCGCATACGTGGTCAAAACCCGGACCGCCCTCCAACCCGCTCCGGTGCCTGCCCCCGTCTCCCAGTAAAATTCTCCTTTCGAAAATTCGTATTTCTGCCGATTTGCTTTTTTGGCGGATACGCCTTTTTTATACTCAGGGTTAGACGTGGTCGATACACCAGACAAACTGGCCGAACTGCTGCCGCGATTGGAAGCGGCGGATTGGATCGCTATCGATACGGAAGCCGACAGCCTTCATGCCTATCCCGAAAAGCTCTGCCTCATCCAGGTCAGCTTTGAAGGCGCTGATGAAATCATCGATCCGCTGGCCGGCGTGGAACTTGGGCCCTTATGGTCGGTGCTTGGCAAACATGAACTGATCTTTCACGGCGCTGATTACGACCTGCGGTTGCTCCGCAAGGGATATGCGTTCGTGCCGACCGCGATCTTTGATACGATGATCGCCGCGCGCCTGGTTGGCGCCCGAGAGTTTGGCCTCGGCAATCTGGTGGCAAAATATCTCGGCATCACTTTGGAGAAAGGTCCGCAAAAAGCGAACTGGGCGCGGCGGCCGCTCACCGACCGCATGGAAACATACGCCCGCAATGACACGCGTCATCTCAAACCGCTCGCCGACATTTTGCGCCAGCAACTCGTCGAGAAAGGGCGGCTTGAATGGCAGCAGGAAAGCTGCGCGTCACTCATCGCGGATTGCGCGCAGTTCCGGCCGGTTGATCCCGACCTCATGTGGCGCGTCAAAGGCTCTCACCAATTAAACCCTCGCGGTCTTGCCGTGGTGCGCGAGCTTTGGCATTGGCGCGAGAAGGAAGCGCTCAAGTTCAATCGCCCGCCCCATTTCGTGCTCTCATCTGAGACCATGGTGGACATCGCCGAAGCCGCCGCCGAGTCCGGTCCGCTGCGCGAGATGCTTCCCCGTTATTTGACACCGCGCCGGCGCGCGGAAGTATTCAAGGCGATCAAGAAAGGGCTCGCGCAGGAAGAGTTGCCGGGCGTTTTACGGTCCGCGCCTTACCGTCAGACGGAGCAGGAGAAAAAACGCATGCACGATCTGGAGAAGCGCCGGAACCACGCCGCGCAGGATCTGGGAATTGATCCGACGCTGATCGCGAGCCGCGCCATGCTGGTGATGTTGGCGAAAGATTGGAACACGCACCAATCGGAACTTATGAACTGGCAGCGTGAACTGCTCAGCGATCAACCTGCGCTGCTTGCGGCGGGCTGAGCCGGATTCGCTCCGCGTCCAGATCATTCAATCGGCGTATCGCATCGGGCTTGTTCAAGCGCTTCTTCAGCCGGTTCTGTAACGTGAGCGCGTAGCCGTCGATCAAAGCCAGCGCTTCCACCGGCGAACGCAGGCGCAGCGCCTGTAATTGGCTCATCTTTTGCATCAGCAAAGGCGCCTGCCGTCGGTCGTCCCATTCCGCAACAATGGTCTGAAGGCGCACCTCTGCCGTGCCCGGCAAAACGGTGTTTGTTCCGCGGACCTGCACCGCCGTCGCGAGCGTCTGCTCGAGATGCCTGACCACCTGTTCCAGCGGCAACACTGACATCGGATCGCGCCCGCTGATGTGCGCGACGGTCAACGCCCACCATTTATCGATGTCCACAAGGCTTTGGAAATGGGGCGAGAAGGCGGCGAGGAAAGTCGTCTGCCAATTGTAATTTTCGGCCAGGCGGCCAACCATCTCCGCCATGCACCGGCGCCCGCCGCGCAAGTGCAGAAGTTCGTGCACAAACAAATGCGCGCAATGCGCGTAAACGGGCGCGGCGTCCTCTTTCGGCCAGCTCAGTTGATCCAATGTGAGCGCGGAGCGCGCCCGCAAGACTTCGCGGACTGGCGCGAGGGACTCATTGAAGCCATGCCGTTTCACGGTCCGCATCGTGGGTTCGAGGACCAAAGCATCGGGGTTATTTGCGATGAGATACGCAGTCAAGCCTTCCACCAGCCAGCGCGGCAATTCCGCCCCGCGCTCGCGCGCCTTGCGATTGGCGATCTCAGCGAGGACCGCTTGCGAGACGGCAGTAACGAGCCGTGTGCGGACGATCCAGTCCGGCATTTCCAGATCGTACGCCCATCCATCGCGATAACACACGGATGTAAACTGCACGGGTTCGTTATCGTCGCGCACGGGAAAGATGCTGATGTGAACGGGACTTTGCCAGCGATCGGCCATTTCGAGCTCGATCAAGAGCGTTTCCTTGATGCGTTCGCAAGTCACTGCCAGAGCCGATGGATCGAGCCTGACCCAATCGACTGAGTTGGTGAACGTGTAACTCAGGAAACGCGGCACCGCCGGAATGCCGCTAACGATGAACTGACCCGAGCGGCTCCGCAAAGTTTGCTCCGCGTGGGTCGCCGCCGTGAACACCAGCAGAACGGAAATGAATTGGCTAATCTTTGCCACTTGGTTTCGTCGCCGGCTTGGTTTCAGTCTTCTTCGTTTCAGATGCGGCCGGCTTTGCGGCGCCCGATTCTTTCTTGGCCGCTTCCTTGTATTTGTCACTGCGGTAATCGGTGATGTAAAAGCCGCTGCCTTTGAAAATCAGTCCTGCTCCCGCGCCGATCACTTTCTTTACGCGACCTTTGCCCCACTTTTGCATCCCACAACTTTCTTTCGGGCAAACCGACAAGGCCTTGTCGGTCATCGACTGAAAGAACTCGAATCGATGATCGCACTTCTGGCAATGGTACTCGTAAGTCGGCATGCTAGCTTTTAATGGCCAAAAGCTCGCGCGTCAAGCCGCCCGGTCGCCGTTGCGGCTGGCATGCAAATCACTTCCTCAGCTTTTGCAGGTTCTGCAGCAGATCGCGGAATTGCTTGTCTTCCGGTTTCAAGCTGACCGCGTGCTCGGCGACGGGCAAGGCCTCGCCCACTCGGCCCTGGTCAACCAAAAGATTGACGTAGCGGAACACCGATTCGGGACTCGTCGGCGCCATCTTATTCGCGAGCACGAATGCTTCTTCCGCTTCCGCAAGGTAACCACGGTCGAGGAGCATCCCCGCCTGGCTTGAAATCAACTTACCGTAGGCCATTTGGACCTCATGAGAGCCGGTCGCTTCGGGGTCGGCGAGCAATTGCTGCGTGGTCGCCCGCCAATAATCGACGGCTTGCGAAGCGCCTTCGCGCGTCAACGCATGTTGCTCATCCTGCACGCCCAATTCGATAATCGGCCCAAGTACGCTTGCGTTGCCCATCATGGACTTGAACGGAAACGACTCCTCCATGGCGAACGACATCTCAGGATTCTTTTCCATCAGCATTCGTAACATCTTTTCGTTAATGGCCATCACACACTCCTGCCCCGACACTTGAAACTTGCCATCGGTCATCCCGACTTTCTCGCCCGACCGGACCTGCTTTGGCTCATCCGGGAATTGTTGGTCGTGCTCGAAACGTTTTCGTGCATCGTCGACATATTCCGCGAACGCGCGGTCAGACTCTGCCTTGCTCAACGCGGCGAAGCGATCGCCATACAACGTCTCAACGAATTCCATGTACCGGCTGTCGGCCAATGCATTTTGCGTGATGACGATATGGCGTTCGCCTTCTCCCGTTTCGTTCAGGAGCGTGGGAATGGCGCGCCCGGGATCGGTGCCGCCGACGTAAACCATTCCCGGACGCAGCGAGTCCAGGATGGCGTTGCCATAGTCGAGGAGCTTTTGCGCGGGCCAATTGTGCGCTTCCTGTGCCGTGAGATAGACATCGAGAACCGTGGGCCAGAACGGGTCCAACTCGGGCGAATGGGTTGAGCCATCGTATTGCCCCGACCGTTTCGACATGGCGACCCATAAGCCGTCGATTTGTTCCCAATCACCCGCTTCGATCGCCTCGAAAAACTGTTCGACCTCTGCTGGAATTTCCTTGCCGGTCCGCCACGCGATTGACCGGATTAATTCGCGGCGGTTGCGGCCAAACTGGACCACTTTACGCGCCACAGTTTGCTCGGCAGTAGCTTCCGCGGCGCTGGTGGCAGGTGCAGTGCGTATCCGATCAATTCTCACCTCCGCCTTATTCCCGAGCTCGATTTGTCCTAATGCCGCCGCAGCAGCATGGTCAGCTTCCAATCCATTCGGGTGGCGCCGCCAAAAAATGGCGATCAGGATTACTAGCAAGCAACCCGCGATAAACAAATACCTTCCGCTGGGTATCGTCATTCATCCTAAGGACACCGTCGCCTCAAGGAATTGTGTGTCTATTCCTGCGGCAGCAGCGAATTAACGGCTTCTTGAAGTTCTTTGAACCCGCGCAGGTCGCGATAACGAATGATCCCGTTTTTATCGAGGATGTACGTGCTTGGCCATTTGCGGACCTGCCATTTGGCGTGAATAGGACCTTCCCAATACACACCATCAAAAAATGAGGGCCAGGCGATCTGGTGCTTCTCAAGGATGGCCTTGGCCGTACCCGGTTTTTCGTCGCAGTTCACGCCGATTAAAGCGAAAGGTTTGCCATCCATGGCGGCAATGAGTTTGTGATGCTCATCGAAATTGTCGTAGTAATGCCCCCAAAAATAAACCAGAACCACCTTGCCGCGGTAATCACTCAGGCGCATCGGTTGGCCCTCCAGGTCTACCCCTTCTATGTCGGGCGCTTGATTGCCGATGCTCATACGCCGCAATTCATCGAGCTCACGTGTGGCGTTGTGAACCTGATTAAACTTCGGGAACTCGCGAATCACGCGCTCGAATAGTTTGTCCGCCTCCGCTTTGGCTTCGTTGTTCAGGCCGTTCGTTGCGCGGTCTTTCGCCAGCGTCGCCAGATTGAAGCACGCCATCGCTTTGATGCCGCTATTCGGATTCTTATCCAACAGGGCTTGCAGCAATTGTTTGGACGAACGATGCCGCACCCGGATCTGCTCCTTGCAAAGCTCGAACAGCTCCGGGCTTTCGATGTGCTCCTGTAAGATAACCTCGGCCGACTTCTCCACTTCCGGTCCATCAGGCGTGTTAAGATTGATCCAAATCGCCGATTCCAGCGCAAAGTGCGAGGTCGGATTTTGCTCCAGCAGCGCCATCAGTTCGCTCAACCTGGGACCTCCTGTGACTTTCGCGTTCTTTTTCGGAAGATCATCCGAAAGGCCGTTGCCGGTCCAATAGCCAATGCGTCGATGGTTTCGGTAGTCAATCACGTCCGCGCCGATTTGCATCCCAAGGCCCGCCAGCGTGAATGAGGTAGGTTCCACCGCGATATTGAACTGCCCATTGGTCTGCACAAGATGCCACGCCGACTTTGGTTCCTTGATAATCACCTCCACCGGGATAGGGCTGCGGCCGTCGTATTTGGAGAGGACCACGCGCGATCCTTCCGCGTGCTTGAGCACATCGGTAGGATGATCAACATCCAGCCAGAAGTCGTGTGACTGGTCATATTTCCCCACGACGCTGACACGCCACGCGAGTTTGTCTTCGACGAGTTCCTTCCCGAGCAGTTTAATCGACTTGGCGTTCTGGTATCCAAGATATAAGTCGATCGCGGCACGTCGCAGGAAGGCGGTAATGCCGAGCATGCGCGGATCGAAATGCATCGCAGCGGAATCCTTGTCTGGATCTTTAATACTAGCAGAATGGGATTTTTTATCGGTCTCCCAATAATCCATCACTACACTTCCGTCATACGCGACCACATGATGCGACTCAAACGGCGTAAGGAGCCCAGCCTGCACCGCGCCTTCCTGGTCCAGCCCGAGTTCCTTCATCTTCGCGGCGGAAGCCTCGCCTTCCTTCCCGACACCGACATAGCTGTATTCGCGGCCGATGGACTCGAAGCGCAGTTTGCTTCCATCGAACAACGCCGCCAAACGCAGGTGATTGGTGTTCCGTGGTCCCTGATACGTGTTCTCGCTGAAACAGTAGTACTCGGCGATCCCCGAATTGATCCGCTCACGCGCGCGACCCACGGCTTGCAGCAACCACAGCGGGTCGGGATCTTTCGACGCTGGCGCTCCGTCTGATGTTGTTGCTGCAGTTGCAGCATCGGAAGTCGATGCGTTAGCTTGTGTTCCAACCGGCGTCTGCTGGACCGCATTGTTTGGCGCAGAAATCCAAAGTAACCAAACCACCGTGCCCACCAGGAGCAGAGCCGCGATGCCGCCGGTGAGCATGCCGGCAGTAATTCCACCGCCAGTCGCCGCAGGAATCTTTAACGTGGCGAGAGTCGCGGCAATCGGCGCCGGCGCGGCTTCGACCGAATGTTCCGCGAGCATGGCGCCCAACGCCAGCGCGCCGCAGGCGACGCCCCGTGCGCTCAGCAGGTTGCGCAGGCGATCCAAAGCGCGGCTCACGCGCATTTTGGCCGCGTTCTCGCTCACGCCCAGCGTTGCCCCGACGTCCCGCATACTTTTGTCATCGAAGAAACGCAGCACGATCGCCTGGCGCTCGGCGTCGCTGAGATCGTTCACGGCATCGTCCAACACCGGTGCGAGGTCGTTCCAGGGGACAGTTTCATTTGGGTTGGTTTGCATAGCGACGGCCTGTTGCTCACGATTGCGGCGGCGGTTTTCCGATCGCCAAAGGTCGATGGAGGCATGAACGGTCGTGCGATGCAGCCACGCCACCAGTTCGGCATCGCCGCGCAGTTTCGGTGCCGCCTTGGCAAGGCGGACGAACACGATCTGCGCGATCTCCCCGGCCAATGAGGCGTTCGAAACCCGCCGCTTGGCGGCCGAAAACACCAGGTTCGTATAACGCAGAACCAATTCCCTGAAGGCGTCCTCCGATCGCCCTTCCCTGAACTCAGCCAATAACGCGGTCCCGTTCATTCCACAGATATAAACGTCGCTGTATCGAAGAAGGTAACAGGGGGTGTGTGAAGCACGAATAACCAATCACAAAGGGGGCACCGGCACCATCCGTCCTCCCGCCTTGGCTTCAAGTTCCCGTCTCAAGCGGGTTCGAGCCATCGTTCATGCCCAGAAAAGGGCATTGACCCCCGTAACGGATTGATTAGGCTGTATTTTTGAATCGTCCAAAAGGCTAACAAAATTTTATGTCTAATAACGAACCCAAACCATCGGCCGGCGAGCAATCACGCCGGGCATTTATTAAAACGACCGCCACTGCCGCTGCAGCGGTCGCCACCACCAACATTCTTCGTACGCCTGTTTATGGCCAGAACATCGCGCCCTCGACCGGCAAGGTGCTTGGAGCCAACGACCGAATCGTGGTCGGTTACATCGGTGTGGGCGGGCAAGGCATGGCGCACGTCAAACAGATGAAGACCCACGCCAGCGCTAACAACATCGCCCAGGTCGCTGTGTGTGACGTCTGGGAAAAGCGCCGCAACAGCTCCAAGGCATTCATCGAAAA
The DNA here is from genome assembly GCA_035275085.1 of Verrucomicrobiia bacterium. Taxonomy (GTDB): domain Bacteria; phylum Verrucomicrobiota; class Verrucomicrobiia; order Limisphaerales; family DATENK01; genus DATENK01. The sequence goes on from DATENK010000774.1 coordinate 9,735, forward strand.
GGACAGCTCGAATTCCCAGGTCGAGATGTTCGCGGACCATCGCAAATTGCTCGAGCGCAAGGACATCGACGCCGTTGTGATCGCAACACATGATATTTGGCACACCAAATGTTCAATCGACGCGATGACGGCCGGCAAGCACGTCTACGTCGAAAAACCGATGACGCGTTATCTTGGTGAATGCTTCGAGATCGCTGACACCTGCAAGCGCACCGGCAAGATCCTGCAAGTCGGCTCGCAAGGTTGCTCGGCCATGGCGTGGCACAAAGCGGGCGAAATGATCCAGGCCGGGAAAATTGGCAAACTCGTTTGGGGCCAGGGTTATTATTGCCGCAACAATCCCAAGGGCGAATGGAACTACACCATTGATCCGGAATGCCGCAAGGACAACACCGATTGGAACCGCTGGCTCGGCCAGGTAAAGCACAAGGTTGACTTCAACGCGGATCACTATTTCCGCTGGCGCAAATACTATCCGTATTGCGCGGGATTGCTCGGCGACCTGATGCCACATCGCTTGCATCCGCTGATGCTCGCCACTGGCAAGCCGGAGTATCCGACGCGGGTTACGTCGATCGGCTCGAAACACGTTCAGACGGACAAAAACACCCCCGGCACGCAGATGCGCGATGTGCCCGAACACGTTGAAATCCTCGCGGAATTCCCGAGTGGTTACACGATGGTGGTTGTCTCGAGCACGGTGAACGCGCGCAGCCCGGGTTTTGTGATCTACGGTCACCACGCGACGCTGAACATCGGCACGAGCGGTGAAAAAATCGAATTGGTGCCTGAGAAGGACTTTGCGGACGAAATCGATCCCGAAGTGCTGGACGGCCTCAAGCCGACAGAAGACATCGCGGTGCACGAAAAGAACTGGTTCGATTCGATCCGCGCGAACAAGCAACCGAACGCCGGTATCGATCTGGCCGCGAAGGTCCAGACGGTTATTTCGCTTGCGGAAATGTCCGAGCGTTTGAAGATCACCTGCCTGTTCGACGAGAAGAGCCGCAAGGTCACGACCGGCGACGGCAAACCCGTCACGCCGATCACCTACGGCACGCTCGAACTTAGCTAACGGTAGGGCGAGGCGTATCAGCCGAGCCGCTCTTTATGCAACGGGTCGCCGTCGCACGCAATGCGATGGCGACCCGTTTTGAAATTGTCCTCTGCGGCGAGAATGCTACCTCTCTGCGGGCCGCCGGCGAAGAGGCGCTGGATGAAATCGAACGCCTCGAAGCACAGCTCAGCATTTACCGCCCGTCGAGTGAGATAGCGAACATCAACGCTCGCGCCGCGCGCGAGCCGGTGCGGGTCGAGCCCGCGCTGTTCCGGCTGCTCCAGCGCGCAAAACAACTTTCCGAAGAAACGGAAGGCGCCTTCGACATCACCATTGCGCCGCTGATGCGCATTTGGGGTTTGATGGGCACGAAGGTAGGGCTACGCGTTCGACCGAGCGGCGCCGAACTGGCGGAAGCACGTGCTTGCGTGGGCATGGGCCTGGTTGAACTCAATCCCAAGAACTTCACCATTCGGTTTGTGCGCCCGGGTGTAATGCTAGACCTCGGCGCAATCGGCAAAGGGTATGCGATCGAGCAGGCGGCTGAAATCCTTCGCGAAACGGGCGTGACGCGCGCGTTGATCCATGGCGGCACGAGCACGGTATGCGCGATTGGCGGCCCATGGAAAGTCGCGATCGATTCCGACAAGGAAGATCCGTTGACGGTCGTCGAATTAACGAATATGGCGCTGTCCGTCTCGGCGGTTTGGGGCAAGTCATTTCAGATCGGCGACAAAACGTACGGGCACGTGCTCGATCCGCGCACGGGCAAACCGGTCAACCGAGCCCTGCTGGCTGCGGTTATTTTGCCCTCAGCGACGGAAACGGACGCGCTTTCGACCGCGCTGCTGACGGTGGGCGTTCCGGGCCACAAACAGATTCAGACCTTGCGTTCTGGGATGCGCAGCCTGGTGCTAAGCAAAGCCCGCAAAGTTTCCTTGCGAGGAATCGCGGACGTTAGAGTCTCTTGACGTCGGCTGCTACGGTCATGATCACATCGACTTAAGCGTCTGGACCTTTTTGCGGATGGTGTCGGTTTCGGGCGCGCTGATGGGAGCGATCTTGAGATATTGATCGTAGTATTTGATCGCGTCCTTATAGCGCTTTTTCTGAGCGGCGATTTCGCCTAGGCCGTAATAGATCGCCTGCGGCGGCTTGGGCATAATCCGTTCGAGCACTTCGTAGTCCTGCTGAGCGCCATCGAGCCTGCCGCTGCGCAGCTGGGCGATGGCACGATTGATCAGCGCCATCGAGTTCTGCGGCTGCAGCTTCAACGCGCGGTCGAAGAAGCCGACAGCGTCCTCAAACTTCTGCAACTCCATGCGCAAGGCGCCGGCATGCACCAGCGCATCAACCTGCTCAGGTTGCAATTTCAATTGCTTGTCGATCAACTCGATTGCTTCAGCGTGCCGGCCATTGATGCGATAAATCTCGGCCAGCGCAGCATAAGGCGAACTGCGCAAAGGATAATTCTTGATCGCTTCGCTAAGGAGAGATTCCGCAGTCGCTACATCGTTTTTGCGGGCATAGGCCCAGGCTTCGGACTCGAGCAGCGAAAGTTTTTCAGCGGTGGAGCTTGGACGGCTCATCATATATTCGCGCGCCTGCGCGACGGCTTTGATCGCCTGATCAGGAAATCCGCCATAGACCAACACGCCGGCGAGGGCCAGGCGCGGTTCAATGTATTCGGGCGCCAACTCGATCGAGCGCGTCAGGAATTGGGCGGCCTGGCGAAAATTGCGGCCCTCGGCGAAGCGCCGCGCGAGCACGAACAACGATCCCGGCTCATCGACGGGCCCGTTGATGCTCAGGATCGAGTCCCAATTCCAACCAAACATGGAAAGCCGGCGGACGGCGCCTTCGCTAGGTTCCTGGCTGACCCGTTTTCCTTCTTTTAAGAGCTTGTTGAAATCCAGGTTGACGTAGGCCGACGGATTATCAGCATTGAATTCCAGCGCCATCGCAAAATACTCGGCCGCCTTATCCAAATCGCCCGCCTTTTGGAACTCCACGCCGAGAACGTTCATGTTGCGCGAATAGGCCGCCGCGAGCCGGAGCAAGGGAATGTTCGGATTCTCTTTGTCCTGGTTTTTGGTCGTCGTCAACAGGGCAGCGAGCTCGGTGGCTTTGGCAGTCCGCCAGAAAGCGTCGTTTTCTTTCAATTCCGTAGGCGAACACAGCGGCGCGGTAACGTCGTTGCTGCCGAGCGGCAGGACGCGGTAGACCATGTTCTGCGGTTTGAGATAAAAGCGTTCGAAATAATACCCAAAGCTCGGGTGTAAATAATACACATCGGTGGATTGAGATAATCGAGTCACCCAATCGATCAGCAGCACAGGGTCCACCGGCATTTTCGGAGATGGCATCGGCGGGACCTGAGGCCAACGATCGCCGTAGCGCGCCCGCATGCTCTTGTGGTAAGCCGGCTGCGTGAGGGCGGTGGTATCGATCAGGATGTATTGCGAGCGATTGCCGCGCTTGTTCAGGGCGGCGTCCAGCGTATACAAGCGATAGGAATCATCGCTCATGACGGCGACGCCCTGGCTGGGCAACGACCCCGCCGTAAGCGAGCCCATCTGGCTGAATTCCGCGCCCATCTGGCCGCGGAGTTTTGGAAGGTTTTTCCAGACCAATCCCGCTGGGACGGCCGTCACGGCGATCAGCAACGCGCCGCGAATGGCGTAATTCAAAGCTAGCCGAAAACTGCTGGAGCGCGCCTGCCAGGCCTTGACCGCGCCGGGCGCGAAGACCAACAGAAAATAACCGGCAAAATAACCGATGCTCAACGCGCCAAGGTAATAGAACGACAGCATGGGATAACCAGAGGGGCCGCCGAGCGCCCGCGGGCTGAACGCGGGATCAAACGCCACATACAAACAGGCGATCAGAAAGACGCCGTGGATGACGTGGGACATGAAGTTGGTCAGCGCGTTCCCGACGGCGTTAATGTCTCCAAAAGTGGCGGGCCATTTGATCCCCATAAAGAACACCGGAAAGAGCGAGGTCATCCCGAGCAGGATCACCAGAAAACGACGAAAACTCAGGAGCGCATTCTTTTGCGAGCCAAGATTGGTGCGGAGCAAGTCCAGGAAAGTTTGATCGGTTCCGTTCGCCAGATAGACCAGCGGCAGCAGCAGGTAGAAGGACAAACCAAGCGCCCCCAGCACTGTCATGCGAATGAGGAAGCGTTTGTTGAAAAGGCTCGGTCCCTTGATCCACACCAATGCCAGAAGAAATGCCGGGAAGAATCCGATCATCGCAAAATTGTTCGTCATCCCGAGGCCGTAAATGAAAGCGGACCGGTAAAGGCGCGAGTCTTTCTGGTCGAGGCGATATTCGAGCAATTCGCGAATGATCCAGGCGAAAAGCAAAAGGTCCAATGGTTCCCCGCTGGCGGTGACGGAATGTTCCCACAGACTTAATTGGAAAGCGCATACGAGCGCAGCCAGCAGCGGTGGGATCCAACTGGTTCGAAGTGTCAGGAAAGAATTTTCGTTCTGCACCAGCGCCCTTTCGTCCCGGGTGCGATCGTAGG
>DATENK010000775.1:0-4768 GCA_035275085.1 Verrucomicrobiia bacterium
CAATCCCTTTCTCCTCGAGCAGATTTTTACCAACCTGATTGGCAACGCCCTGAAATTCACCAAGCCCGGCGCCCGTCCCGAAATCTCCATCTCCGCCACCGAAATCGAACCATTCACCGAATCCACTCAGAGCCCCGACCCACAGAGCCGCGACCGTGAGGGAGCGTCCCATGCATCATTCCCACCCGCGCCACTCACAACATCAGACACCGAACATTCATCCACTCATCCACCCATCCATACATCGGCTTCCCCTGTCGTTCGCATCACCGTCACGGACCACGGCATCGGCATTCCGCCCAACGCAGCCGCCCGCATGTTCGGCATGTTCCAAAAACTCCATCGCCCCCAGGAATACGCCGGCACCGGAATCGGCCTCGCCGTCGTCAAACGCGCCGTCGAACTTATGAACGGCCGCGTCGGCGTCTTCTCCGAACCCGACCACGGCAGCTCCTTCTGGATCGAACTCCCCTCGGCTTCCTGATTGAGCGGCGCGTCCATGCGCCGATGGTCGTGTCGTGCTTCACCTTCGTTACGCAGTCATTTGCTCCTCCTTCGCAAATTGATTGTCGTGAAAACACGCTTGGGATTTGGAACTTATTTGGTGATTGTCCTTGGTCATTGGTGATTGAAAGACTGTTTGAGGTTGCTTCGAACTGACGGACATAGGAATGGGTGAACAAATGAACGAACATGAAACACATCTGTCCGAGAGCGCCGGAAATTCGAAGCAACCTCACCGCCGCTTCTTTGCCAATTGCAAAAGCGCACCGGAGCTTTGCTCATCACTCAAGCTGAATCACTCGGTAAAATCGCTGCGCGTTGCTGCCGACTGTGTCTCTGATCGAAGCGGTAGAATTAGTGATCATTGGAGCCTCCGGCAAATCAACCCAATCCGCGTCGCTAAGGTTACCTTTGTACTGCACCCGGTAGGTCCGGGCCGCTTGGACCTTCCAGGTAAAAGAGACGCCTCCAGCATCCCGCAGAACATTTGTAATTCGGAATGCGGTTTGGACGATCCGCAGCGTTTGATTGAAGGTGGTATCGCCAACGGAAGACAGTCCGGGGGTGCCACTGGTTGCCGTCCCTGTCACGATTATCGTGTTGGTCGCATTAAGGCGAAGCGGAATGGCGCTGACCGACCAGACATTCGTACCCGCGGCCGTCCCGCCGGTTCTGTTTGCGAGGTTCGTCCATGCAACTGTCAGCACATTGCTGTAATGCGCGGCTGCGCCCCCTAAATTCATTGTTGTGTCAGTCACTACGAAACTCGCGTTTGTCGCTGGGGTGGTGACCATCACAAAAGGCGGAGAACTCGAGCCCTGGCCGCGTATTTGTGCCATCACCCAGTCGACAAGTGTTGGCGTATTGTATGCCTGCACCCAAAACGACGTTACATGTCCCCCCGATGGGTATCGTGAGTAGATAGGATTTCCGCCGGCATTGCGCAAAGCCGCAATCGCTGAATCGGAGTTCCCTACCGCCACGACTCCGTCATTTGCCGCATGGAAATTCCATACCGGCACGCCAATGTTCAGAAAGTTCGTGTGGCAAAGCCAGCCGCCGGACAGCGGAACCGCCGCGGCAAATAGATCCGGAAAGCGGGCCGGAAAAATCCACGCGTAATACCCGCCATGTGACAGCCCGGTGACGTACACTCGATCTGCGTCGATGCTGAACTCGGTTTTGAGAAGATTCACAAGTTCCGCGCCTTGATCGATGATCGCCAAATTGATCGTGCAATCCGCCGAGGTAGTGCGCATCTGGGGCGCCACATAAAAGCACGGGTATTTAGCCCGATTCGTCGCCGATAGGAATACGAATTGTCCAGCGTCACTCAATTGCGCCAGGTTGTCCGTCCCGGCTCCGCCGTCCCCAGCCCAATAAATTACTAACGGATATCGTTGGGTAGGGTCATATCTGTCAGGACTGAAAAGGCGGTATGGAAGCCGTTCCCCGGCAGCATTCGTATACGTTCTTCCTTCGGCCACCGATAGTTGCGCGACACGACTCGTGACCGCGCCTCCAGAATTCGTGATCAGCACCGTGTAGCCGGCAATGTTGGTCAATTGCGCGTTAACGATATTTAGGCTCTGACCCGTGGCGCCGGTTACGTTTATGCCTTCCTTGCGCCACTGATAACTCAGCGGCGCCGTTCCTGCCGCAGTCACGCTGAAGATGACGGGGCTTCCCAGAGCTATTGCCCTGTCTGCCGGTTGTGTGGTGATGCTCGGCGCCACCGATTGTGCACCCGCACCAATAACATGAAGAAAAAAGCCGGCCGCAGCGAAGCCCACGCTCGAACCGATAAAAAATTGATCTACTTTCACATTTCATACACAGGAAAATGCGGGGGAAGGGGACAACGATTTTCTGAAAGCCCAAAGTCGGATCGCTGACGCTCGCTCAAACGTCCTGCGTAGCACGGCGGATTCGCGGCTGAAATGAATCAACTCGCCTGGTTTCTCCCTTGCCAGGTCGCGCGGGCCCTGTGATCCTGACTCCTATGGCGGCCGAGGTTCCATCTGGCAGCAACCGGCTTTTTACCACCACCCATTGGAGCGTGGTTTTGGCCACGCGTGACCTTGATCTTCCACACGCGGCACTGGCTTTGGACAAGCTTTGCAGGATTTACTGGTACCCCCTTTACGCCTATTTGCGCCGCTGCGGACATAGCGAACATGACGCTCAGGATTTGACCCAGGGATTTTTCGCCCAGCTGCTCGAACGTGGTTCGATTCAAAAAGCGACTCGCGAAAAAGGTAAGTTCCGTTCGTTCCTCCTGGCGTCCCTCAACTACTTTGTCTCTGATGAACGAGACCGCGCTGCTGCCACTAAACGAGGCGGCGATCGTCAGTTTTTCTCGCTCGACGCAGAGGAAGCAGAAAACCGATATTGCCATGAACCGGCGGACGAGCGGAATCCTGAACGCGTTTTCGAGCGGCGGTGGGCACTGACCTTGCTCGATCACGTGCTGGCCCGGCTTGCGCGAGAATTCGCCGCGACGGGCAAGCACGACCTCTTCGACCGATTGCAGCCGCTGCTCGTTGAAGGAACCAAAGGTAAAACGTACGCGGAAATTGGACGTGAGGCGGGCATGACCGAAGAAGCCGTCAAAAAAGCTGTGCAGCGGATGCGCCGCCGTTATCACCAGCTTTTTCGCGAAGAGATTGCACACACCGTCGCCACGTCGGAGGAAATAGAAGAAGAACTGCGGCATTTGTGCCACGTTCTCGGTTCATAAATTGAGTAGGGGCGGTTCCGCCTCCCCGCATGGCGGGCGCTCCATGCTAAAATTATTGTCCCTTTTTTCCTGCATTTCCTGTGAACTGAGTATCGGCTCATAAGCGTGCAGCCCTTATGCCGAATCAAACTCTCTGCGCCAGATGTGACGCGCCGCTCGGCGACGAGGGCCGGGGTGGAGTTTGCGCCAAATGTCTCTTTGCACAGGCAGCTGCCGGCTTGGAAGATCCACATACCGAAACGGAATCCGGTGCAGAGTTTCCGCGTGCATTCGCTGATTACAGATTGCTCAGAGAAATTGCTCGCGGCGGCATGGGCATCGTGTACGAGGCCAGACAGGTGAGTTTGGATCGGATCGTCGCAGTAAAGATGCTGCTCTGTGGCCCGCTCTCCACCCCGGAATTTGTGAAGCGCTTTCGCGCTGAAGCCTTCGCCGCAGCCAGCCTCCAGCATCCGAACATTGTGGCCATTCACGATGTCGGCGTGTACCAGGGCCAACAATATTTCGCCATGGATTACGTGGCCGGACGAAGCTTGGCCAACCTTCTCGCGAATGGTCCCTTGCCCTCCACGCTTGCCGCGCGTTATCTAAAAACCATTGCCGAAGCTATTCACTATGCCCACGACCGCGGCATTCTTCATCGCGATCTCAAACCGTCCAACGTGCTCATTGATGACAACGATCAGCCCCGCGTGACCGATTTCGGATTGGCGCGGCGTTTGGATGGCGATTCGGAGCTGACGCGGACGGGTCAAGTACTCGGTTCGCCAAACTACATGTCCCCCGAGCAAGCCACCGCCACACGGCGCAAAGTCAGCCGGTCCAGTGATGTCTATTCCCTTGGGGCCGTGCTGTATCACCTGCTCACAGGCCGGCCGCCATTTGTCGGCGAAGCCTTGACCGATACGTTACATCAGGTTTTGAACGACGATCCGGTTTCACCGAGACTCCTGAATCCCAGCGCGCCCCGCGACCTTGAGACGATCTGTTTGAAATGTCTCGAGAAAGATCCTGCCAAACGCTATCCCACCGCGCAGGCGCTCGCATCAGAACTCGCCCGCTTTCTTAATCGGGAGCCCGTTTTTGCTCGCCCGGTTACGCGTGCCGAACGGATGTGGCGGTGGTGCTGCCGTAAGCCTGCTTTGGCCGGCTTCGTCAGTGCGACCGCTCTCTTGCTTTTGGCCATCCTTATCGGCTCGCCGATCGCAGCCTACCGCATCAATGAAGCCCGCAAAGCGGAAGAGAGGCAATTGAAGCGCACCGAAGCGGAGATGCTCGGCGCCCGGCGTAATGAATATGCCGCCCATATGTTGATGGCCCATCAGGCCCTGACCGCAAATAACCTCGGACGCGCCGTCGAGTTACTCGAAAAGTACCGGCCTCACCGCAGCGCTGAGAGCAGAGATCAACCCTCCACCGTCAACCATCCGCCATCTCCGGATTTAAGGGGCTGGGAGTGGCGCTACCTCTGGCGCCAAACGCGCAGCCAGGAAATTCGGACGATTGCCAATCACTCCAACTCCG
>DATENK010000776.1:0-3464 GCA_035275085.1 Verrucomicrobiia bacterium
TAGCGTCCGCGCATGTTGAGCGGGGCGAGGTTTGCAACATACGCGCCCGCTACTGGCATGGCCGTCATTTCGCCAAACGTGAAGATGGTCATAGCGATCGCAAGCGTCGGAACCGTTGTTGCAAACGCATTCAGCGCAAAGCCAAAACCAATCAGCACGTAACCCACCGCCATGACTCGCGTGGCGCGAAACCTTTGTGTGAAGCTTGTCATTGCCAATTCAAGCACCACGATCAGCAGACCATTCAGCGACAACAGCACTCCGTACCCCGTGTCGGGAATGCCGAATGATGTCACATGCAGACCGAACGTTGAACTCATCTGGAAAAATACGAAGGCGATCGGCGCTGATGCCAATAACATGCGTTGGAACTGGCGGTCGCGCATCATCACGTGCGCCGCTTCGCCCCAGCCGCTTTCCTCAACTTTCGAGCGCTGGCCATGTGGCAACGCAAACCATGCCACCAACCCGTATAGCATCGACGTGAGCGCGTCCCCCACAAACAGCCATAGGTAGGAGTTTTTTGCCAAAAAGCCTGCCGCCGCCGGTCCGAACGCAAAGCCGGCATTCAGCGCCAACCGGTACCCGGCATATGCGGTAACCCTTTGGCTCGGCGGCACCAGATCCGCGAGCAACGCGCTGCTCGCCGGCCGATACAATTCGCCAGTGAGTCCCGCGGCAAATATCATGATTGCCAGCGCGCCGAACGATTGCGCTTGTGACAGCAGCAACATCGTTCCCGCTGCCGAAAACATCGATAGCACAATGGTCTTGCGCCGGCCGACCCGATCCGCCAAATACCCGCCGAGCGCCGACGCGGCGAACTGGCCAACACCGTAGACCCCAAGCGCGATCGCAGCTTCGCGCGTGCTGAATCCGTTGCGCGTCAGGTAAAGCGTCAGGAACGGCATGACGAACGTGCCGAACTTGTTCAGGAACGTGCCGAAATAGAGAATCCAGACCTCGCGCGGAAAGCCGCGCAAGCTCATGATCAATCCCGGTGCTTTGCCAACCTGCGGAAGCTCATCCCGAATACCCGCTGACACTCACCATGGATATCATGCGCATCATCCACGCGCAAATGTGAGGCCGCCTACTGCGACTCGGCCGGTTTGCGGCGAGCGACAGTTTCGAATTTCTGGGCGTCGCCGCGGCGGTATTGGAAAGGCATGCTGTCCACCATCCCATAAATGAGGTTGCGCAGCTTGCCGCCGTCCTTTTGCATTTGGTCTACGATTTTGTCAATGGCGGGGGCGTCATAATACTCGACGCCACGGCCAAGCGCGTACGTAAGCAGTTTTTCGGTGAGACAGCGGTAAAAATTCTTTTTACGGGACGTCACCAGAATTTTTGACAGTTCCTGAACGCTTTCGAACTTCTCGCCGGTGATCAACTGGCCGGCGGTGTCGATGTCCTGTCCGTTTTCCTGAGCACGGTATTTCCCGATCGCGTTGAAATTTTCGAGTGCGAGGCCTATCGGGTCCATGCGGGCGTGACACGAGGCGCAAAGTGGCTTTTCACGATGAATCTCCATCATTTGCCGCATGGTGAGGCTGCCGCCGCGCTCGCGCTTGATTTGCTCGAGTTGCGGCACATCGGGTGGCGGTGGCGGTGGCGGTGTGCCGACCAGATTCTCGAGGACGAACAAACCGCGTTTCACAGGCGAGGTGCGGGTCGGGTTGGAACTCACCACCAAAAACGATCCGTGCGTCAAAACGCCGGTACGATGGCTATCTTCAGGGAGGCTAACCTTGCGCATTTGACTGCCCTCCACCCCCTCAACACCGTAAAATTTTGCGAGCCGCTCGTTCAGAAACGTATAGTCGGCTGTCAGCAACTCATCCACGCTGCGATTGTCCTTGAGCAAATACTGAAACAGCGATTCCGTTTCCTCACGCATAGCCGTGCGCACGCCACGGTTGAAAATACGGTCGGCCTCTTCCGAATTGCGAATGCCCAGAATGCGTCGCGCATCGATGCTGACGGTCTCAAGGTCGCGCGTTTGGAGCCATTGGCCGACGAAGTTGCGGACGAAACGCTCGGCTTTCGGATCCTTCAGCATGCGGTCCATTTGCGAGTGGAGATTCGGCCGCAATTTCTTTTCGCGTGCCAAACTGAAAAGCGTCTCGTCCGGCAGCGAGCTCCAAAGGAAATACGAGAGTCGCGATGCCAGCGCGTAATCGTCCAGTGGCACGATGCGCGAAGGGTTGTCGGGCTCTGGCTGTATTTCAGCGCGAAAGAGGAAGCGCGGCGAGGCAATAATCGCTGCAAGCGCGTGGCCGACGCCTTGCTCGAAGTTCATGCCGGGCTGCTGGGAGACCTCCGTGGCCAGCTTCACCAACCGCGTCACGGTCGTGTCATCCGCTGGCCGCCGATAACCGCGCTCCACGAAGTGCCGGATTATCTTTGTCGCATACTGCTTTCGCGCTTTGGCGCCACTTGCCGGGGGTCCATCCAGAAACACGCGGTAATACTCCTTTGGAAACTCCTGGTAACTCCCATCGGTCGGCCCCTTGAGGGCGATCTCCTGGACCGCAGCCTGCAAACGGCCTTCGCCCTCAACCGGCATTGTTTTCGGGACGATCTCAAACGCGAAAGCATTCGCGCCCTTTTTGAGCGTGAGATCTTCGCTGATGGTGATGGATTTTCGATTATCCCAACTCAGATGGCGTCGTTCGACTTCCTTGTCATTCACGCGCACAACAAGCTCAGCAGAATGGATTGTCGCCTCCTCGGAACCTTGCACGCTCACCTCGATCTTCAACTGATAGGGCCCGGGATGTATAATGTCGGCGGTATGTTCCACCGCAACGGCGTCGGAGAAGCTTAGCTGCCGCGCATTCTTCTTCGGGTCGGTTTTGGACCGAAATTGCTCGGCCGAAATCTGCATGACCGGCACTCGGCCGCCGGAAGTGTCCACCGCTTTGCCGACGATCTCTTGCGCGGCGGCAATGTATTTTTCCATCAGCAAGGGCGAAAGGCTCAACACATCGCCAATCGTATCGAATCCATAGCCCGTGTCATCGGTCGGAAACGAGTCCGTCACATCGTATTCGACACCTAGCAGATCGCGAATGGTGTTGCGGTATTCTTCGCGGTTCAGTCGGCGAATGGTGACACGACCCGGATCGGGGTTCGCTGGATCGACTTTGAACACCTCGCGTTCGATCCACGTGACGATCTGCTGCCGGTCATCTGCACTCGGCTGCGGTTTCTTGAATGGCGGCATCATGTCCGCGCGCAACATCTCCCAAACAGCCGACCACAGCTTCTGGTTTTGCAGGTGTGCTTCGATGCTCGGATACTCGTCGAGAGATAATTCGCCTTTTTTCGAGCCGTCCATGTGACAATCCGAACAGTATTTCTGCAGGAGCGGCTGAATATCTTTTTGGAAATCCGCGGCGGCGGCCGTCCCGATCACTAAGCACATCACACACAGCAGCATTGGAGCGCGGACAGCTTGT
>DATENK010000777.1:0-3301 GCA_035275085.1 Verrucomicrobiia bacterium
GCCCTTGGTCTGACGACTGCGATGGCGGCTCTTCCCCAGCTTGTCCTTCTCAAGTCGGGCGGTGTTCGCACCGCGACCCACTCGCTCTTGCACTGGGGTTACATCGTCGAGCCCCCCACCCTGAATAACATTCTTCGCTACATTGGTTTTTCCTTTGGACTAAAGTGGGCTCTTATCCTGATAGGTCTCGGCTTCCTTACCTGGTTTCAGAGAAAACTGTTCCTGGCCTTGTGCAGCCTCTTTCTTGTTACCTTCTGCCTCCAGCTTAGTCTCGAGAATCTCGCGAACCATAAATACCTCAACATTTGGCTTATTATCGGCAATTTGTTCGTGGCCTTTGGAGTTTGGAGGCTGTGGACGCTGCGTTCGATCTGGCTCCGCGCGCTGACCCGCCCCCTCGGACTGGTTATCGTCTCTGCTGTTATTCTGGGCGGCGCGATAGATCTCGTTCCGATTCACAATAGTTATTTCATCGAGCTTAAATATGGCGGCGATCCCCTGATAAAGTGGGTCTGGGCCAATACCCGGCCGCACGACGTCTTCCTGAGCGACCGCTTCGTAAACCATCAAATCCTGCTCGCCGGGCGACGTCTCTTTTATGGCTGGCCTTCCTTCTCCTGGGGCGCCGGCTACGACACCACGTTGCGTGATGACGTTTACCGCCAACTCTTCGAAAGCAATGACCCGGTCCAGGTCTACCGGCTTCTTAAGAAGAACCGGATCAGCTGGGTCGGCATTGATGATGGCGTCCGCCGAGGGGAATTCATCAAACGCGCGAATGAGGAAGTGTATTCCCTTAACTTCGAGAAAGTCTGGGAAGATAAGGCCAAGAAATATAACGCTCTTGTGATCTACAAGGTGCCGGAGACGCAGCCCAGGGATCCCAAACGTCCGGACCCAGCCCGATTGCGCGCGCAACTGATGGCGATCCCCGCGGTGACGATGTTTCAGGGTGGCAAAGGCGCTGGTCGGGGCCGCCTCGACTTTCCACGGGGCCTGGCCGTGGAACGGACGGGCAACATCCTCGTCGCCGATACAAATAACGGGCGCATCCAGCGGTTCTCGCCGACCGGAGTTTATCTTGGAATGTTCGGCGCGCCGGGCACGAAGGCTGGTGAGTTTCAGGAACCAAACGGAGTCGCGGTGGATAAGGCCGGCAACATTTATGTGGCCGATGTCGGAAACCAGCGGGTCCAAAAGCTCACCGCGACCGGGCAGTTTCTCGCGCAGTGGAAAGGACCGGAGCCCGGGTTCTACGGCCCGCGCGATCTTTGGGTCACCTCCGATAACTCGATTTACGTGGTCGACCAGGGCCGCGCCCGGATTGTGAAACTAAATTCAAACGGCGCGGTCGTGGCGACGTGGGGTAGTTCGGGACACGGAGACGGCCAGTTCGATGAGCCGAGCGCGGTCGCAGTCGACGAAAAGAACGGCCGGGTTTACGTGGCGGACCCGCGCAATGGCCGGATCCAAATCTTCGATACCGCCGGTCGATTCATCACCAAATGGCCGGTCCGGGAATGGAAGCAAACTGCCTGGAATTTTCACGACCTTCTGTTCGACCCGGCCGCGGAACGCCTTTACGCGACCAGTCCCACCACTGATCAGGTGCTTGTCTACGATCTGGCCGGCAACAGGATAGCGGAGCTGCAGGCCGACCCACCGGACAAGCTCGAGGGAGCATCAGCCCTTGCGATCCTTAATGGAAAACTTTACGTCCTGTGCACATTCGCCGATCACGTCCGCCAGCTCGATTTGCGGCGAAAATGAACGTAGAATTGCCTTTTACCACGGCGCGAAAGAGCATAGCGATCTAGGCTGCTAGAACTGCCGCTGCCGGCTGCGCCAAATGGATAGGGAAACGACACCGCTTTTATCGGTAGTGATCCCGCTTTATAATGAAGCGCGACAAGTGCGCGCTATTCTAGAAGCCGTCGACCGAGAGCTGGCCTCCACTGGCTTGCGGCACGAGCTGATCGTGATCGACGACGGGTCTACCGATGACACTTGGGCCATCCTCACCGAAGAAGCGACAAGGCGGCCAGATTTGTCCGGCACCCGCTTAAGCCGGAATTTTGGAAAGGAGCTTGCCCTTTGCGCCGGACTCGAGCGCGCCGAGGGGGACGCTGTTATTGTCATGGATGGCGATGGCCAGCATCCGCCTGAGTTATTGCCGAAGATGGTGCAATTGTGGCAATCGAACGGAGTCGATATTGTCGAAGCTATCAAGACGGCCAGGGGTCCGGAGTCGTTCTCGGGGAAGACGGGCGCATTGCTCTTCTACTTTGGCTTGAACAAGCTGGCCGGAGTGAATCTAAAAGGGGTCTCGGACTTCAAGCTCATGAATCGCCGGGCGGTGGATGCATGGCTGCAGATGGAAGAACGAAACGTCTTTTTCAGGGGCATGACAGCGTGGCTCGGATTCTCGCGTGTTCAGGTCCCATTTGAAGTCCCCGGCCGCACTTTCGGAACGACCAGCTGGTCCTTTCCCAAGCGGCTCAAGCTTGCCTTGACCGGTATCTCGGCTTTCTCGTCGTTACCGTTGCAATTCGTTACCATCGCGGGCCTGCTCTTCTTTCTCTTCTCAATTTTGTTTGGCATCTATACTCTCGTCCTCCAACTCAGCGGGCACTCGGTTAGCGGTTTCGCTACCGTTATCCTTCTTTTACTTATCATCGGCAGTTTGCTCATGCTTAGTCTGGGCATCATCGGCGAATACCTGGCCCGGATCTACGAAGAGGTAAAAAGACGCCCACGGTATGTTGTCGCCGGCACGATTGGCCGAGCGCGCTCTCAACCTTCCTCTACTTCCACGTCTTCCTAAGCTAGGACAGAAAACAAACGTAGCGCGGCATGCTTCACCATGGCATCCGATCCTCTTAGTAACTTCCCGAAGGAACGGATTCCGCTTCCGACCGAATACGAAGCTATCTATCTCAGGCACTATCGGAATAGCCGCGAAGGGAACTCGCAGATCCTCAGCCTGGCGCAACGGGCGGAGCGCTGGATGCACCGGCAAGTAGCTCGGGACGTTCGCGCGACGCCGGCTAAAGCGACCCTTGAGCTCGGCGCCGGCACCCTGAACCAGTTGCCCTATGAACCGCTCACCGCACCGTACGACATCGTGGAGCCTTTCCGGGAACTCTACGAAACCTCAGCCGACCTTGGACGAATCCGGCGGGTTTACTCCGATATTTCGGAATTGCCGCTCGAGCCGCAATACGATCGCGTCACTTCGATAGCCGTCCTCGAACACGTGACCAACCTTCCGGAGCTTGTTGCCCGAAGCGCCTTGCTTCTC
>DATENK010000778.1:0-5847 GCA_035275085.1 Verrucomicrobiia bacterium
CCAGTGATAAAGCAGCACCCGGCCAGCGCCTTTCATGCTCACTCCAGCCAACAAAATCAATGGTCCCAGCACTTGACGGGTAATACCCTTTCGTAGCTCTCGCCAGCCACGGCGTCCAACAGAGAGAGCGCGGGAAGCGCATTGCGCGGGAAAGTCACGCTTTGCTAGAATCCATTATGCGCGTGTTTCTGCTAGTCCTGTCCATTGCAATCGGAGTGTCTGCGGCCGAAAAGGTTTCGACCAATGCGCCGTCGTTGAAAGCGCCGGGATGGGAGGCCTTGTTCGACGGCAAGACGTTGAAGGGCTGGAAGGAGACAGACTTCGCGGGGCGCGGCGAAGTGAAGGTGAAGGACGGGCAGATCATCATGGAGATGGGCGTGATGACGGGCATCACCCGAACCAACCCAGTCCTGCGGATGAATTACGAAATCAGCGTCGAAGCGATGCGCGTGGATGGGGGCGACTTTTTTTGCGGACTGACCTTTCCGGTGGACACGAATGAGTGCAGCCTCATCGTAGGCGGCTGGGGCGGCGGGGTCGTCGGTTTATCAAGCCTGGACAGTAATGACGCTTCGTCTAACGAGACGACACAGTATATCAATTTCCAAAAGGGCAAATGGTATTTGATCCAACTCCGTGTGACGCCCGGCCGGATTCAAGCGTGGCTGGATGGGGATTCGCTGATTGATGTGGATACCAAAGGCAAAATGATTTCGATTCGGTCGGAGATGGACGAATCGGTGCCGCTGGGTGTGGCAACGTGGGCGACGACGGGAGCACTGAAGAATTTTAAGCTGCGGAAGCTATGATTTAAAGAGCTGCGGACTATTGGCGGTTGGCCTTTTCAATCTTTGCAGCCATCACAAAATCACTTTCAGTCAGGCCATCGATTTTGTGCGTCCAAAGGGTCGTCTTCACCTTGCCCCACGCGAGGTAAATGTCCGGATGGTGATTTTCCTTTTCGGCGAGTTCACCGACGCGGTTCGTGAACGTGAGTGCCTCGCGGAAATCCTTAAACTTGAATTCCTTTTCCAGATGGTGCTCCTGGATCACCTGCCAACCATTGCCTAATTGGCCTGCCAGTTTTTTGAGCGCGTCCCCTTTGAGCGGCGGCACACCACCCTTGCACGCCACACATGCCTGCCCTGCCAGATCATCCAGCGTCATGACGCAAATCTAGCCCGGGAGACGGGCGGCGGCAATATGAGGAAAACCCCTGGGCGGAGGTTGACAAGGCAGGGCCGGCCTGTCCTAATCTGCCCATCCCTGAGGCGAGTGGCCTTGTTTCCGTTTTGAGCGAGTTCTGTGTCCAAGTCCGCGCGTGTTTTCTCGCTTTCCTGGAATGGGATTGAGGCGGTCCAACGCCTGCTGAAGGATTATGTTAATTTTTAATTTAAAGACGCGGCAGAAGCTGTGGCGTATCGTCCGGCAACTTTCGGGCGACAGCGCTGCGCACGACGATTTGATGCAAGAGGCGATGCTGCATCTTTGGCAGCGCGAAATCCAGACACCGGCCCAAACGCAGAGTTGGTACTTGCAGAGCTGCCGCTTTCATCTGCTTGGCTACCTGAATCGAGGCCGCAGCGTGGACTCGTTCAAGCGGCGGCAGGACCAATGCGCATCTCAGGAGGAAGCCGAACTCGCGCAATCACTCTCCGGAAGCCGCACAGATGGCGAATCGCCGCTGGATTGTGTTTGCGTGCTGGACATTATCGAATCGCTCTCCAAAAAACTGAATGGACGCGAGAAGGACATTCTGGGGCAATTGATCCAGGGCGCGGGCACCCGCGAAATCGCCCGAAAACTCAGCATTTCACATCAATCGGTAAGCAAGCACCGCCAAAAGCTTGCCGCGCTGGCGATCAAGATCGGCATTTCACCGTTGCCCCAGCCGAACTCGCGATACGGCGCCTCTCTTTCAGAAAGGTAAATATGAATATACGTCTCCTATTCTGTGTACTGGCCACATCGTTTCCGGCACACTGCACACCGTTCACCTATCAGGGTCTCCTAACCGAATCCGGCCAAGCCACGCAGGGCAATTACGATCTGCGGTTTCGCATTTATGGCGTCGCAAACGGCGGCCCGCTTCTCGCCGAGCCGGTGTACACCAACAATGTCGCTATGCTGGCCGGCCACTTCGTGGTGTCCTTGGAATTTGGGGATGGAGTTTTGAATGGGCAGCCGCGCTGGTTGGAAATCGCGGTTCGCCCGGCAGGCACCGCCGTCGAATATACGACCCTCACGCCGCGCCAACCGCTGAGCGCAACGCCTTACGCAATCACAGCGCTGAACGTCATAAACCCTGTTCCGGCTTCGATAAATGAAATCCCGGCTACGAATTTCATCAGCGGCTCGATTCTAAGTCCGCTGCGCGTACACGGTGAGTCAAGCACCGCCGGTGAAATTCGGGTCACGGGCGATGAAATTGTTTTTAGTGGTGATGATGCGTCCTTGGCGCACAACGGCATTGGCTTGCTGCTGCAAGCAGGCTCTGCCATGGGGCCGGACAAAAATGGCGGAAACATCATTTTAGTCCCTGGCGTCGCCACTGGCGCGGGTCGCAGTGGCCGGGTGGTGGTTGACGGCGCGCTGAAGATAACCGGGCCATTGGTAGCCTCAGCGATGATCGGCGATGGCTCGGGCATTGTGAATCTGGCCGCATCAAATCTCAATGGCGTAATTCGGGATCAACAACTCACCGGGTCATACGCAGGTGCGCTGCAATTTATCAACCCGGCGAACGAGTTTCGTGGCATTTTCAACGGAGATGGTGGCGGACTAACGAACCTAACGGCGTCGGTTTTCGCAGGCATTCTGCCGAATCAGGGGCTTTCCGGCGCTTACACAAATACGCTTGAACTAAGCAATCGGGAAAATCGATTTAACGGAGCGTTCACGGGCGCCTTCGTTGGCGATGGGAGCGGCTTGAGCAATGTCACTGCTTCCGGGTTCACTGGCGTTGTGCCCTCCGCCGCACTTTCGGGCGTATATGCAAACGCACTGGACTTCAGTAACCCTGCGAATCAGTATTATGGCAGTTATGCCGGCGGCTTTGTCGGTGACGGGCGCGGGCTCAGCAACGTCACCGCAACAGCACTTAAGGGAGTTCTGCCGAACGCGGGTCTCACTGGCACGTACAGCCAGGTGGTAAACCTTTCCAACGCGGCGAATACCCTCCTGGGTATTTTTTCGGGAGACGGTTCGGGTTTACATGATCTTCCGGCTGCGGAGATCGTGGGCCTCTTAAGCAGCGAACATCTCGCGGGCACGTACAGCAATTCACTGCGATTCATCAATCCTTCAAACCAAATTGCCGGCGTATTCCAAGGGGATGGTACGGCGCTGACACTAAGCGCGTCCCGATTATCGGGCGCGTTGCCAAATGCGGGTTTGTCGGGGACTTACGATCGCACGCTGAATCTCGTAAATTCCGCGAACAACATCATCGGTGTTTTCGGCGGCAACGGCGCTGGCGTGAGCAATGTGAATGCCTCTACTCTGCAGGGTCTGGTGAGCGCTGATTTCGCCCAGCGGCGCAGCTCAAACTTTTTTAGCGGCGCCCAAACGTTCGCGGGTCCGGTCGTCTTTAGTAACAACGTGTCCGCGGAAACCGACTTGCAGGTCAGGGGCGCGCTGAGCGCGACAACATTCAGTGGCAATGGCGGGGGATTAGCGAATCTGAACGCATCGGCCCTGACGGGCTCCATCCCGAACATTGCCTTGAGCGGCACATACGCGAACGCGCTCAGCTTGCCCAATCCGGCGAACAATATTCATGGGAGCTTTGCGGGCGATGGCTCTCGGCTGACGAATGTGACTGCTTCCAACCTTACCGGCGTGCTTGCGAGCGCGCGGTTGCAGGGTGGTTATTCCAATGCGGTGCAGTTCAACAACGCGGCCAATCAGTTCGCCGGGACCTTCGTCGGCAATGGTGCCGGCTTGACGGAAGTGGAAGCAGGCGTGCTTACGGGTGTGCTGCCAAATGCTGCCTTGGCCGGCACGTATGCAAAAGCTGTGAACTTTCCACACTTTGGCAACACGTTCCGCGGCAGTTTCGCCGGCGACGGCTCCGGATTATCAAACGTGCCGTTTGCGAGTCTCCTGGGTGTGTTAGGTGATGAGCAGTTGCTCGGCCTTTATTCGGGCTCGGTGCAATTGAATAATTCTGCGAATGAATTCAACGGCGAGTTTACCGGGGATGGCAGCGCACTGCGCAGCCTTAACGCGTCAGCACTATCGAGCGGGACCATCCCAGACGCACGCCTAAGCGCAAACGTAGCAAAGCTGAACAGCAGTCCGGTATTCAGCGGTTCCGTGATCGCACAGGACGATCTTATGGCTTCGCGATTGTCCGTTGGCAGCGTTGGGATAAATACCACCAACACGCCGGGACGCTCCCTGCTGGTCAACGGTACCGCTGGTATCACCAGCTCAAACACGCTGGAGTTCGGAGCCAATGTCGCCGGTAAACAAGCCAACGCCGGCAAGATCGGTTATCAAACATTCACGCCGGGTGCACTCGACATCGTCGGGGCTGGGACGAACACGGCAAGTCGCAAAATCAAATTCTGGACCGAAGGGGGCGCAACACTGCAGATCAGCGGCTCAAACGCGCTCTTAATGATAAACAACATGCTTGATGAATCGAGCTCGATTGCGCTAGCCAAACCGTTTTCTGCCTGGCGGTTTGGCCAAAACAAACCGCCTGACCAGCCGGACGCTTTGGATTCTTTTTTCATATATCAGCAAAGCGTCGCCAAGACACGTTTTCTCATTACCGACACCGGTCGCGTCGGCATCGGCACAAACAATCCCGTCCATCCTCTGCATCTCGGAAATGGGGCCTATTGCACAGCCGGTGGCGTCTGGACCAGTGTTTCTGACCGGGCCGCAAAGGAAGACTTTCGAACGGTCCACTCACGCGAGATCCTTGCAAAAGTTAGCGCACTGCCCATCACGGAATGGAAGTATAAGGTGGACACTAACGGCGTACGCCACCTCGGACCTATGGCTCAGGATTTCTATGCAGCGTTTGGCCTCGGCGAAAACGACCGCACAATCGGCAATGTCGACGCAGATGGCATAGCTTTGGCCGCAATTCAAGGTCTGAACGAGGTGCTTAAAGAAAAAGATAAGGAAATTCGCGCCCTAAAGACGCGGAACGAGGAAATGGAGGGCAGGCTCAAAAGATTGGAAGCACTTTTGGGCCAAAATGATGCCAAAAAAACGGCGGTAAGCGAGTAGCTGGATCGCGACAGAATTGTGGTTGCCATTTGAACGCCCCGATTCTTTGTACCGTTGAGCCGTTTTGGATATAGGGCGTCATGGCTTTCTAATCGGGCTGACGCTCAAACTCACGAGCTAATGCACAAATTAAACAATCAAGATGTATGAAAAGGAAACTGTTTCGAACCCTGAGTTTGCTGGCCGCACTCATCTCGTGTTGGACTTTCGAGGCGCACGCGCAAGGAAGGCCCTTTGACAAGGAAGCGAAGCAGGCGCTGAAAGAACAGACCAAACCAGAAAACAGGCAATATCTGGTGGATGTCGGCGCGCGGGTGATTGCGCCTGGCCTGAACAAACAAGTGGTCTTCCACAAGAACCGTGCGCTCGTCTACGTGCAATTTCAGGAGCCCATAGGCGGTGCGGAACGGGGTGAGTTGGCACAAAACCAAGTGCGATTCTACGAAGCGATTTCGCCGAACACGTATGTCGCGAAGGTCAATGAGAACGCCCTGCAGGCATTGGCTCAACACGCAAAGCTGCGCGGCATCGAACCCGTCGAGGCTATGGATAAAATCACTGAGAACCTTTTCGCGGGAACCGTCCCGCGGCACGCGGTCA
>DATENK010000779.1:0-8021 GCA_035275085.1 Verrucomicrobiia bacterium
TGAGGCCGCGCTCATAATCGTCCAGCAAACGCATCGCCTCGGACGGCTTCATGCGGTCGGACTTGATCGCTTCGTCGATCTGCGCCTTCATTTGGCGCTTGAGTTCCGTCTCCTCGTATTGCACGGAAGAAAGCGCTTGCACGATGGTGGTGCCTTCGATGATCTCCTCGACGTAATAGCCGGTGGGTTCATCAGGATCGAGGAACACATGCACTTCGTTCACGCGGCCGAAGAGGTTATGCAAATCGCCCATGATGTCCTGGTAAGCGCCCATGAGAAAAAAGCCAATGTAATATGGCTCGATTGCGCCAGAGCCGTTGCGCTTGTTCAAGGCGTGCAGCGGCAACGTATCGCGAACGTCCCGCAGATCGATGAACTTGTTGATCTGCCCATCCGAATCGCAGGTAATATCGACCAGGGTCACTTCGTGGGTTGGCCGCTCAGCGAGCCGATTGACCGGCATGATCGGAAAAAGCTGGCCCAGGGCCCAATGGTCGAGCAGCGATTGGAACACTGAAAAATTGCAGAGATATTGGTCGCCTAAACTATCTTCGAGCTTTCGGATTTCTTCCGGGATGTAGGCTTGCCCACGAAAGCTTTGCACCACCTCCTGGCTGATCTGCCAATAGAGATGTTCGATCTTCGCTTTGTCCGCAAGGTCGAGCATTCCGAGCGTGAACATCTGGTGCGCGTCTTCCTTGCGTTCAAGGGCATCGTGGTATGCCTCGAGTTTGTTGAGCTTCACCAGGTTGCGCTTGATATCGAGCAACTCTTTGACAAGAGCGTTCTCGTTCTCGCCGTAATCGACCACGCTTTCGGGACGAATCTTTTCGATCGCGCCGAACACCTCCACGATCAAGACGCTGTGGTGCGCCACGATCGCCCGGCCGCTCTCGCTGATGATGTCCGGGTGCTGGACCTTTTCGGCGTTGCAGACGTCCCCAATGTAATAAACGATGTCGTTGGTGTATTCCTGCAGGGTGTAATTCGTGGAGCTATCGAAAGCCGAGCGGCTGCCGTCGTAATCCACGCCGAGCCCGCCGCCGACATCGAGGTACTCGATCTTGAAACCCATTTTTACGAGTTTTGCGTAATAGCGCGCCGCTTCCTGAACGGCCTTTTTTACAGTGAGAATGTCCGGGATTTGCGAGCCGATATGAAAATGCAGCAGCTTGAAGCAGTGCATCAGGTTTTCGGATTTTAGCAATTCAGTTGCCGCAAGAATTTCCAACGTGCTGAGGCCGAACTTCGCGTTTTCGCCCGCGCTCTCCGACCATTTACCCATGCCTTTGCTGAGCAGTCGCGCGCGCATGCCGATGAACGGCTCGACGCCGACCTGGCGCGAGATTGCGATGATCTGCTTCAGTTCTTCGAGCTTCTCAACCACCATGATCACCTTTTTGCCGAGCTTGGTGCCGAGTAATGCCATCCGCACGAACTCCGCGTCCTTGTAACCATTGCAAATAATCAGCCCGCCCGCCTGGTTTTGCAGCGCGAGCCCCGCGAAAAGCTCCGGCTTGCTCCCGACCTCAAGCCCGAAATTGAATGTGCGGCCCGCATCCAGAATTTCCTCCACCACTTCGCGCAACTGATTCACCTTGATGGGGAATACGCCGCGATACTGCCCCTGGTAATTAAATTCTTTGATCGACGCGCGAAAGGCGACGTTGATGCTCTCGACGCGATGGCGAAGAATATCCTGGAAACGGATCAGGACCGGAAACTTCAACCCGCGCGCTTTCGCTTCTTCAATCACGTCCGTGAGGTCGACGCTGGCGCCATTTTCCTGCAGCGGACGCGCCACGACATGTCCGGCGTCGTTGATGTCGAAATATTTGGCGCCCCAACTTTGGATGTTGTAGAGGTTGCGTGCCGCCTGGATGTCCCACTCGGTCTGGCCGGAACTATTACTCGTCATGTCTTGCGCTGCGCACTGTTGCAACATCTGTTGCATGAGCACCCGCGCAACGCAAGGGAATGTTTCCGACGTGCAATTCCGTTCGCGCTGGGCTTGAATCAGTAACGTGCCAATCTCGCTACAACGTCTCGTCGAAGAATGTGATCGCACGTTGCGGACCGCGCAGATCAAGGACTACGACGGCGCGGTAAATGGGTTGCAGGTGGAGAACCGCGGGCGGGTGTCGCGAATCGCGGCCGCGGTGGATGCGACGCAGGCGACGGTGCGATTGGCAATCGAGCAGGGAGCGGATTTGCTGGTGGTGCATCATGGATTATTTTGGGGCGCGAGTCATCCGTGGACCGGCAAACGGTACGAATTGATTCAGACGCTCATCCAAAACAATCTTGCAGTGTACAGTTCGCATCTGCCCCTGGACATGCATCGTAAGCTCGGGAACAACGCGCAACTTGCCGCGGCGCTGGGCCTGCAACAATTGAAGCCGTTCTTCATCGAAAAGGGGCAAGAGCTTGGATTGCAAAGCGCAGTTAAAATATCGCGCGAGAACCTGGAACGTAAGCTCGCAACCGCGCTGAACGGGAATGTGCGCGTGATTCCCGGCGGCCCCGAGATTTGCCGGCGCATCGGGATCGTAACCGGCGGCGCTGGTAGCCATCTCAAATTGGCGGCGGACGAAGGGGTGGACACTTTCATCACGGGCGAAGGTCCGCATTGGACCTATGCGTTAGCCGAGGAACTCGGAATCAACGTGCTGTATGGCGGGCACTACACCACAGAGACATTTGGCGTGAAAGCGCTGGCGAAATATCTGTCCGCCAAATTCAAAGTTCCGTGGGTGTTCATTGATCGGCCGACGGGGCTTTAAGTTTTCCGCGCCACCACAAATGCATTGAACATCAAATACCTGGCCGGCGTGGCATTTAGAATCAGCTCCGCCCCACGAGGCACATAACGGTCCGTGCACTGCACTTTTTCGATTTCGCAACCGTTGCGCCTGAGGAAGAATTCAATTTCGTACGCGTTCGTGGCGATGATCGCGTCGTCATCGGGTTCGAAGGGCTCTTTCACGATGGGCGTCATTCGATCGAAGCGAACGTCGGCCGGCCCGTTGCGCATCTGAGCTCTCTTCTGGCGGATGCGCTTCCAGTTTCGCCACTTGTTTCCGATACCGCGCATTTTCGGGTGGTAATCCTTGAACCCAAACACGCGCAAAAAATTCGGACTGGAGATCACAATGCGCCCACCAGGCTCGGTGACGCGCACCAGTTCAGCGATGAACGCTTCCGGCTGCTCAACGTGTTCGAGCACATTGATCGCGCCAACGCTCGCGAAAAAACTGTCCGCGAAGGGCAGCCGTTTGCCATCGTATAATTGGCAGCGCGTCGAAACCTTCTGCGCCCGCGCGATGTTTGGCCCCGAGACATCCACGCCGTACGCTTCAATGCCATCGGCAGTGAGCCGTCCGACCACCTGTCCCACACCGCAACCAACGTCGAGCGCGCGCCCGCCGGCCTTTCGCGGCTTCAACGTGTCGGCGTATTTGGCGTAGAAGTTTGCATCCCAATTCGCCAGGAACTCCGCATACGCTTCGTTCTCGCGATAAGTTTCCTGATGGCTCATCGTGGCTGCTGCGTAAGCGCGGGCGCTGGAGCGACGTGCGGCACCGACCTACGCGGAAGAAAAACAATCACGCACAGCAACACTCCGTACCCGATCGCGAACAATGTCACGTACATGCCGGTCACCTTCGGGGCGAACCGGAACTCAATCGTATGTTCCCCCGCCGGCACATGCACCCCGCGCATGATGAAATTTGCGCGGAGCAACGGCGCCGATTTGCCATCGATCGTCACTTTCCAATCCGGATCGTAGCGATCGTTCAAGAGCAGCATTGCCGGCGCTTCAGACTTCGCGCGCAACGTGATGCGCTTCGGCGCGTAACTGGCGTATTCGACCGTCCCTGGTTGTCCTTGAGCGGGCGCAGGTGCTGCTCCCGAAATGAGCACCGTCTGCTCAGGATTGAACTCGGGACTGGCGAGTTGTTGTAAAGTCTGCTCGTCGCTCGCCCCCGTTTGCCATTGCGAATAAAGTTTCGCCCGCGGCAGCGCGCCGGTGAATTCCAGCAACGCGAATGGCCCTGTCGCATTCGTCTGGCTCATAAACGAAACTTCCTTCGGCGTGCGCTCAATCGTAAATGGCGTATGCAGGCGGAACCTCTTTTGCTGCGGATCGAACTGCTGGTTGAGCATGTCCACAAACGGTCCAGCCATGCCGAAGAGATAGCGCGTATTCGTCAATTGCCAGTAACGCGTGAAGTTTTTCGTGATCGCCTGCATGTACGCGGCTTTGTCCGCCGGTGGGCGCGGGTCCTGCGTCACGTCGAGCGATTGGATGTTGTAATACTGAAAATGGTGCTGCAGCCATTCCACGTTATAGATTTGCTGCAGCATGGAGAATTCGCGGCTGAGTTGGAACGGCAACACCACCGCGCGATGTTCATATGGCCGCTGCCGCAGAAATTCCACGATCGGATGCGTGTGATATTTGTCCGTGTAATCGTAATATTTGATCCATGGGGCATTCGCGCGCGCCATGTCGATCACCAACAGCGCCCCCAACAACACTCCAGCCCACCGCGTGCGGGTTCCGAGAAAATGGCCTTTCATGATCAACCAAATCATTCCGCCACTTAACGCAAGGAACAAAATATACAGCAACACTTCGCGTATACTGAAGCCCATGGTCGCGGCGGCATCACTCTCGCCGAACCCGGTTCCGGTCATGAATGCGATAATACTGTGACGAGCATTCGCGAACACGAGCAGAGCGAGGGCACTGATGGCGAGTGCGGCGATCATACCCGCCGTCCAACGGCGCTCATAGTTCGTCACCTTCACCGCTCCTGCTTCGAGATACAATCGGCTTAACCCTTGCAGGCCGTACCCGAATAGAATGATGAGCGACAAATGCGCGGGGTGCATGAACTTGATCGGATTGCGGATGCTCGAGAAGTACGGCAGGGCGTAAACGATCCGATAAAACGGCGCGTATCGTCCCCAGGCGAACAGGACCGAAATAAAACCGGCGATTGCCCAAAACCATATCATGCGGCGCTCGAAATGACTGAACGCCTGGCCGTTGCGTCGCACCGATTCGACGATCGCCCACACCCCGAGCAAGACCACGAGGACGCCGGCGTATTCGCCCGCGCCGGAATAACGCGGCCAGCCGGCTTTGTTTTGCGCCCAGCCCGGCGATTGTCCGACCGTCCCCCAGTATCCACCGCCTTTTTCTGTGTCCATGCGATAGCCAAATAACCCCGGGATGACCACGCGCAGCGTTTCGGCTTTCGGCAAGCTCCAGGCGGTCGCTTCGTCCCATGCTTGTTGTGGTGATTTCTGCTGCGCCTCCTGAGTTGTGGCCACACCCTTCGCAACGCCCAGCAAACCAATCAGCGCTTGCGTCGCCATAAACCCGGCGAACACCGCGACCACGCCGACTTGAAGCGCCCCGGTTGCAAATCTTTTCGCAAGGCTCGGCGAGACCTCGCCATCGCGCGGCTCCGAACTCAGCGCCACCCAAATCCCATACGCCGCCACGTATAGACTGAAGATCGCGCCGTTGTCCGCGCCTTCCATGATCGCGATGCCGAGCGATAAACCCGCCAGCGGCAACTTGACCCATGCCATTCCGCGCCGGCTCGATTCAATTCCCGCCAGCGCGCCAAACACCGCGGCGACGCACAACGCCCGCGTGCCCAAACCCCAGCACACGTTGGAAAAAATGTTCGAGTTCAACATCGCCGCCAGCGCCCCGAGCACGCATACCATCGGCCGAAACCGCGTTTGCCGAAAGAACAGCCAGCCGCCTAGGCCCAGGAGCAAAAGAGTGATTGGCCCATAAAACTTTGCGAAGCCGACAGGTCCAAGCAGCCAAAGCAGGACGTAAGTGATGGTCACAGGCTGCGAACCGCCGCTATTCCCCAGCCAATTCAGATCAAACCAGGCTCCCTTAAAGGTAGTTGGTGGACGGCTGGCGTCCGCGGCATTCGCCCCCAATGGACCGTCGTTTGCGAACAGCACCATTTCCGGATTCAGGCTGCGGAAAAAAAGCAGGAACAACACTCCGATGAGGAGCGCCGCACAGCCCAACCAGGTTTTGCCTTGCCCGAGCCTCACGGTAGAAGTTGCCATAGCCGCGCACTATGCCCCAAAGCGGCGCCAAGCGCCAAATCTCTTTGCGGCTGCTATCGTCGAGATTGCGTTACCGGTTCATCCTTCGATCGTTGTGGATACGATGTCGGCACCTCTCGCTTCTGATAGACCAGGAACGAAGGTTCACCAAAATCATATCTCACGTAATGATGGATTTTCAGCCCGAGATCGGCCGGTATCATGCTCGGAATACGATCCGCAAGAAACCGCTGCCACTCCGGGTTGGTCCATCTCGTCTGGTGAAGTTCCACGCCGTCCACGATGCTTGATCCCGAGGCCGTCGATGCAATAAAGAAGCCTCCCTCGACCAAATGTTTGCTGATATTTTCAAAGAGCATCGGCAGATCGTCGCCGTGGATATGCTCAAGCACTTCCCACATTGTGATCAAATGAAAGCGCAACGGACGCTGGTCCGACATGACTTGGAAGGGCTTTGTGATGTCGCATGTGAACAGGTTCTTGTTTGCCAGCGTGGCCCAGTTAGCGCGTCTGTGCTTCAAGGAGTAATCCGATCCTTCCAGCCCCACGGCCGTCCAACCGATGCGCAGAAAATCCGCGACCAATTGACCGCCCGAACAGCCTAAATCCATAAAACAACGCGGCCCGCTCTTAAAACGTCCGCCGACGATTTGATTCAGCCGCAGGACGAACTTCCGATTCGTGCTGTTGTCATACATCGTGCCGAACGGTGCGACGTGGTCCGGTGACGAGAAGGCGACCGGATGGTTGGTTTGAATACTTAGTGTTCCCGCCGATGTTGCAGGCGAGGCGCCGCGAAGAAAAGGCGCTCGCACGCGAAACACAAAGGAATAGAACCCTCGGAATATCCGGGCATAGACCGAGCTGAAAACTCTGCCCGCGTCCCCTCGCAGCAACAGTTTGACCGCGAGGAGGACGTTTTTGACAAAATACCTGAGCCAGAAGACAGATCGTCTCATGTCCGCTTACATTTTATGAATAGCCGTGCTTTTCGCAAACGGTTTCCCCGTTTATTTTCCCCCGCTATTGCCCAAGATTTCGCGTTTTGGTAAGCTGTTCTACTTGGTATTCAACCACAAAGTCGCGTTACTCGCATCCGCCGCAGGGGTGGGCATTCTTTTGGTGCTTTCTGGGTGCAAACGGCCCGAACCCCAGATTGAGCACTGGGCTTTTATACGCCCGCAACAGAAACTCCCTGTCATCTCGGGCTCGGGATGGGCTCGCAATCCAATCGACCTATTTGTTCTCGAGCGATTGCAACGCGAACATATCCAACCTGCTCCAGAGGCTGAACCTGGCGTGCTGATCCGAAGGCTAACCTTGGATTTGACAGGATTGCCTCCCAAGCCTGCAGATGTGGACCAGTTCCTTGCCGATTCCGATCCTCAAGCCTACCAACGCTTGGTCGACAAACTCCTGGATTCACCTCATTTCGGCGAGAAGTGGGCGCGGCACTGGTTGGATCTGGCAAGGTACGCCGACAGTGACGGATACGAACAAGATTGGATTCGCAAATACGCCTATAATTATCGCGATTGGGTAATCGCCGCAATAAACACCGATTTGCCCTTGGACAAATTCACCGTTCAGCAGATTGCCGGCGATCTGCTGCCGAACGCTACACGCGGTCAGCGAATCGCAACCGGCTTTCAATGCCAGACGGTCTTGAATCGCGAGCCTGGCATCGATCAGGAGGAGTTTCGTTGCAAAGAAATCGTTGATCGCGTGAACACAACGGCAACGGTCTGGCTTGGATTGACCATTGCCTGCGCCGAGTGCCATTCTCACCCTCACGACCCAATCAGCCAAAACGAATACTACCAACTCTACGCGTTTTTTAATAACGCCGACGTCATGGAAACGATTTTCGACACCGAGGACGAGCTTGCAAAAACGCGCGCGGAACTCAT
>DATENK010000780.1:0-7295 GCA_035275085.1 Verrucomicrobiia bacterium
AGAAAGCGGGATATTTGCGTGGATGTGCCTGGCCGCCCGCCGCCGTGCAAAACGATTCGATGTCGGCCCGCCTGGTTCAGGTACCACCCAAAGCCATAATGTTTCAGCACGTTCCCTTTGGAGGATGCCGGTGTCCAAATCCGCTCCAGCGTTCGCGTGTTAAATAGCTTTCCGGGAGCCAGCGCCGCATCCCATCGGGCAAGATCCAATACCGTGGTCAACAAACCCCCGTCCCCGTTGTTAAACAACGTCGGATTGATGAACCGCGCATTGACGATTTGATCGATTTTTAGCTCGTACAACGCGGCGCGATTTGTCACCACGTCGGCCGGTTTATCTCGTTTTGTGGAATTCATTCCAAACGGCTTGAAGACCCTTTCAGCGAGAAATTCATCATACGAGTTTCCCGACAGACGCTTAACGATCATTGCGAGAAGAATGTAGTTGGAATTCGAGTACGCCCACTTCGTGCCCGCTGGAAAATCCAAAGGCAACGCAGTGATCGCACGGACAAGAGCCGCCTCATCAAATTCTTCGTGCGAGTCGCCCAGGGACTGATTGTAATCTTTGATGCCTGCGGTCATTGATAGAAGATGGCGGATGGTGATTGATCCCCAATGTTCTGGTATCCCCGGAAGGTACGCAGCGATTTTATCCTCAAGTTGCAGGCGTCCATCCTTGGCAAGCAGCACGATCGCAGCCGCCGTAAACTGCTTGGTCATTGAAGCCATTTGATACACCGTCTGAGGCGTGGCAGGAACGTTCAGTTCGAGATTGGCCGAACCATAACCGTTGACCTTAACCGCTTGACCATTGCGCACCACCGCGATTGACATGCCCGGGATTTTCTGACGTGTCATTTCGCCTTGCAGAAACTCGTCGACTTGGTCGGCTTGCAGCGGGATGAAGTTGGTGAGCAACGCGAGCGCTACCAGAGACAGATGCGCGGTGCAGAGAAAATTAATTCGCATCCATTTGAGGGTCGAGCTCGTTACTCAAAACCTTTGCACAACGTTCGGGCCATGTAAGGGTCCATGCGGGCAAGAATAAAATAGGCCCAGCTCTCTTTGCACTTCTCCCAAAAGCCGCGCGCTTTGCGCCAGTTACGGGGTTCGATGCGGCGACTGTTGCTGAGGTCCTGCTCAAAAATGGCGCGGGCCTGGTTCGCCAGCAGCGGGTCCTTCAAATTCAACACGAGTTCGTAATTAATCCACAAGCTGCGCGTATCAAGATTCGCGGAGCCGACGAACACCTCGTCATCCATTAGGATCAGCTTGGAATGCAGAATTTGCGGTTGATATTCATAAATTTCCACACCGGCCCGCAGCAGCATGCGATAGAGGCTACGCGAGGCCAACCGTGAGATCGGCACATCCGATTTGCCCGGCAAAATTATTTGCACTCTCCCGCCGCGCTTGGCCACACGCACCAGCGCCTTTCGCAATCGCCACGTCGGCAAAAAATACGCCGAGATGATCTGCACCGAATTCGCGTTCTTCAGTTCCTTCGCGACGATGCGCTTGAACTCGCCCGGCCGGCGTCCCGGCCCATTCACGATCAAACGCCAGTTAGTGCCGGCGCTCGCGCCAGGTTGCGCACGGCGAAATCGCTGCAGGCGTTTTGGTTTGTCTGCGGCGCGTCCAAAAAACGAATCGAACGTCGCCGCCAGTTCCATTACCAGCGAGCCGGTCACCTGCAATCCAAGATCGCGCCACCCGTGCACCACCCCGTCACCACGGTAATGATTCGCAATATTAAACCCGCCGATGAAAGCCACCACGTCATCGCAGACGAGCAACTTGCGATGGTCCCGCACCGACCAGCGGCCACGCGCAAGGGGGTTGAAAAACGCGAACTCGCCGCCCGCCGCAATCAATGGATCCCAAAACGTCTTTGGCAGGTTCAACGATCCGAGCGCGTCGACCAACACCTGCACTTTTACGCCACGGTAGGCGGCTTCGACCAATGCGGTGCGCACCATCTGGCCGACGTCGTCATCCATATAAATGTACGTCTCCAACCGCACACTTTTAACGGCGCCATTGATGGCGGCGAGCATCGACGAAAACGCTTCGAAGCCGGTATGAAGCCATTTGAAGTGGATGCTGTTATCCATCACCAACGGAGGCACGACAGACTGCCCTTCGACAGCCGGCGGCGCCACTGACGATGACCCGAGATTATCCACGGTGCGGAGTATACAGGAAATCGGTAGCGGCTGCGAGCAGGTTCAGCGCCCGTTTGACACCCCGAAAGCCCCCGTCTAGGTTCTCGCACCAAATGTCGCGGGTGCCATTCGAAATCTTTCTCGCGCTGCGTTACTTGCGTCCCAAACGGACGTTCGTGTCAGTCATCACCCTAATTTCCGTGATCGGCGTGCTCCTGGGTGTCGCGGTCCTGATCATCGTGATCAGTGTAATGACCGGCTTCGACAAACAACTGCGCGATAAAATCCTCGGCTTCAACGCGCATCTCCGCGTCACGAGGCGGGATACAACCCTCGGCGACTACGACGGCCTTCGGCAGCGGATCGCGCGTCACCCGGCTGTCAAAGCCGTTGCGCCATACGTGTTCGGGCAGGTGCTGGTCAAGACCCAACCCAAAGCCGGAAACCCAATGATGGCTGCGCCCTTCCTGCGCGGCATCGATCCGCAGTATGAAACTAATGTCAGTTCATTGATGACGAACATCGTCATCGGCTACTTCGATCTGGAAGACCATGGAATTCTCGTTGGAGTGGAATTAGCGCACAGAATGAAAATTATGCCGGGTGACCGGTTGGCAATTTATTCCGACAAGATGCTCGAAAAAATGGAGAAAAATCGCGGCAAGGAGAACGAGGAAGCAATTTTGCCGGAGGAATTTCAAGTGCGCGGCATTTTTGACGTGGGCTACTTCGAGTACAACGCGAATACCATCATCACCTCGCTTTCCGATGCTCAGGAACTGTATGGCCTCGAAGGAACCGTTCATGGGTTGCTGGTGATGTTGCATGATGTCATGCAAGTCGATCAGGTCCGTGGTGAACTTCACAAGATCCTGGGCAATACCTATGATATCAGTACCTGGACCGAAGAGAACTCGTACATCCTCAATGCGTTGTTGGTGGAGAAAAACGTGATGTTCTATCTGCTGTTCTTCATCATGATTGTCGCGGCATTCGGGATCATGAATTCCTTAATCACATTCGTCGTGCAAAAAACGCGTGAGATCGGGGTGCTCAAGGCGCTCGGCGCAACGCGCGGCCAGGTGATCTGGATTTTCCTCAGCCAAAGTTTGCTGGTGGGAGTCCTTGGGGTGCTCGCCGGGCTCGGGCTCGGCATGCTGGCCATCGAATACCGAAATCCCTTTCTGCATATCATGAATCGCATGACCGGTATCGAACTCTTTCCCGCGTCGATTTACAGTTTCACCGAACTGCCCGCACTCATTGTGCCGCGCGACATCATAACGATTTGCGGCAGCGCGTTGCTCATCTGTCTGCTCGCCGGTTTGATTCCCGCCTGGATCGCTGGGCGTTTGAAGCCGGTCGAGGCATTGCGCCATGAATGAGCTGCTTCTGGACGCGCGAAACGTCCACAAAACCTACGTGCTCGGCCGGCGCAGTCTGGAGGTTTTGCGCGGTGTGGACTTGCAGGTGCAAAGAGGCGAGTTGCTCGCGTTGCGCGGAGCCTCTGGCGCTGGAAAAAGCACCTTACTCCACATCCTTGGCGGCCTTGATACGCCGGACCAGGGCGAGATCTGGTTTTCTGGCAGCAATCTCAGCAAGCTGTCGGCGCTGAATCTGGCGCGGTGGCGCAATCGAAAAGTCGGTTTTATTTTTCAGGCTTATCACCTGTTACCGGAACTCGACGCGCTCGAAAACGTTTGCCTTCCCGCTCGCATGGCGCGCACGTCCGGCGGTGCGGTCGAACAACGCGCCCGGCAGCTACTGGAGCGCGTCGGGCTTGGACAGAGACTCGAACACAAACCCGCCGAACTTTCTGGAGGCGAACAACAGCGCGTCGCCATCGCTCGTGCTATGATCAATTCACCCGAACTGATCCTTGCGGACGAACCCACCGGCAACCTCGATTCGCACACCGGTGAAGAAATTATCGAACTCCTCCTCGCCTTGCGCACCGAACGACAAACCACGCTGGTCATCGCCACCCACGACGCCAAAGTCGCTGCGCGCGCTCCGCGAATTTTCAACCTCGTTGATGGGCGTATCGCGGCCGCTTGAGCGTAAAGGCTCCAGCCCGATTCCCCTTGCTATGTCCGATGGCGGCTCTACCATCCCTATGTGCGTGCACAATGCCAACTGCTGCTCTTGTTCGTTGCGGCACTGACGTCGCAGGCTGCACAACCGGCGGACATCCTGAAGGCCTACGAAGCCGCGCGGCCCGCCGATCGTGAACTCGGTGTCTTCCAACTGGATTGGGCCGATTCGTTCAAGCACGCCAAAACGCGCGCCGCAAAGGAAAACCGCCCAATCTTTTTAGTTTGCACGACTCAACTCAAAGATGCGGGCAATCTCCGCGACGGCCATTGTTGAGCGAATTCCATGCACGTGAGAGGGAGTTCCCTCTCCCACCCAAAGGTCATTGAGGCATTGCGTCCATTCATCGTGGCCTTTTGGGGCCAGGCGAACGATGAGGCCATTCCCAAGGATATCCAACCCCTCTACGACGCTTCCGGACGCCGCAGCGGCTCGAACGTCCGTTGCTTCGTACTCGACCGTCAGGGAAAGCTTCTTCACTCATTCAACGGTTTTCCAGGCAACAACCCCAACCCGATGCGGTATTCCACCGATGAATACGCGGCTTATTTCTGCGATGAGATTAACCAGGCCGCCTTGCCGCTGAAAATAAAGCTTCGCGACACTGAATTGAAACTGCCCGATGTTAAAAACGGGGTGCGTCTGTTCATCCGGCTGCCGGAACACCGTGGCTCGTATGGCGCGCCGGTGATTGAGGTGGTGGAGAACAAGGGGGAGTGGGCAACGTTGGAGTATCCGAAGACGCCGCGAGAAATCGATGCACAAAGTCTGTCGCGCTGGTTGCGCCTTTGCTATCCGCCAGGTGTTAACGAACAATTGGAGCCCTATCAATCGATCCAGGGAACCCTCTCCCTCAAACCCGCCGGCGAACACCAGGCCATCCTTTCCGGAAAAATTCGCCTCGGCATGTCCGACTCGGAAAATGCTCCTTTCGACGGGACCTTCGACGGGCTCCTGACTTATCAGCGCGATAAAGTAAGCATGCGCGGTGTCGTCTCGGGCGTCTATCGGCGGCACGATCATATGCACGACCGCGAAATGCATTGGAAACTGACGGCCGCCATCGAGTCGCGGCCGGATTGACCTTTTAACGAAGGGAGGGTGGTCTACTACTCAAACGCGTTACGTTGCTGACCTACGTTGCGCAGATCGTCGGCGGGAATGAAGTTGCTTCGTTATGAAAAAAATGATGTTTCTTGCGGCCATGATCGGGTTGCTGGCCGGTTGCGCGGACGATCGCGCCAATCGTGGGATTGTCTACACGACTCCAGCCGGATCAGGCGTTTTGTCCTCCGGTGTGGACGCTCAAACGAGACAAGGCACGACTGGGCAAGGGGCAATAGGAACTGATTCCAGCACCATTGATAGCCGTCGCAGGGGGATCGACTCTGGCACAGGTGTGGGCGCCGCGCCAGGAACGGGTACCGGCGTCGGGACCGGCGCTGGAACTGGGACCGGGTCTGGAGCCGGGAGCGGCGGAACCTCAAGCGGCGGTCTCGGCGGCGGGGGACGGTAACCCCGTCAGCCGAACAACAGTTTTTTGGGTTTGCCTTTGACGACGACCTGGCAGGCCCGGCCGTCCCAAACGAAGGGCGGTCCATAAATCAGGTAGCCTTCGGCAATCTGTTGGTAAATGTTGCGCTCGAGTTCGTCAGCGCTGCCGCCACTGACGAGCACATACGGTCTGCCTTTTGGGAATTTATCGCCCATAATTTTCTCTCTTTGATGAGTCTGAGCAGGAGCCGGGCCGCCCTGACACTGCGTTCGGAGAAGCCCACGCGGCGGAAAATCGCCGCTGTTCCAAACCAAGTCACGCCGACTTGAAACAGAACATGCGTTGGACATTGGCCCGCAGCGCCAGCACGATTTGCCACGTGGAAAGCGGAATCATCAGCGTGCATTCGGAACGCCAGGCCGAGGACTGGAGCGTAGTTCTGCTGAGCCAGGGAATCGAATCCACCATTCAGCCGAATGCCGAAACGGGACAGTGGCAATTGCTCGTGGACAGGGAAAATTACTCACGGGCGCTCAGGACGTTGCGCGTCTACATCACCGAAAACAAAAGACGAGTGTGGGTGCAGCCCGTGCCGTGGTCCGGCGGCTTGGTGTTCGATTGGCGCAGCCCAGTGTGGTTTTTAGTGCTGGCGGCCCTGTTCTATTTATCCACGTATCGCGCGCCGGGGGTGCGTGATCTCGGCATGGTAGACAGCGCACAGATTGAAGGTGGCCAATGGTGGCGCTTCTTTACGGCGACAATGTTGCATGGCGACATGCCGCATCTGGCTTCCAATTGCACGATCGGAGTCATTTTTCTCGGCCTCGCAATGGCGCAATATGGCGCTGGCGTTGCGCTGCTGGCGTCTTTTCTAAGCGGCGCGGCGGCAAACCTGGTGAGTTTCGTTATTTATCGACATCCCTATCGAGGACTCGGCGCGTCGGGAGTGGTCATGGCGGCCCTCGGTATGCTGGCGGTCCACTCAATATGGCTGTGGCGGACGCAGCGTCCAGTAGGGCCGGTAGTGCTGCGAAGTGTGCTGGGTGGGTTATTGCTGCTGGTCCTCGTCGGTTTTGATCCGGCCTCCGATGTCGTGGCGCACGTAAGTGGGTTCGTGGTCGGCGGCATTTTCGGCGCGGTGGCGCGCGATCGATGGGCAGAAAACGACGCCGCGAATACGATTGCCGGTTTGGTATGCGGCGCGTTGGCCGGGTTGTGCTGGTGGCTCGCCTTGCGGTAGGTTACGCACGACATGACGCCGGATTCGCAAATATACATTGCCGGGCACCGAGGCCTCGTGGGCAGCGCCATCTGGCGCGAGTTGCAGCGTCTTGGCTACCGCAATCTGATCGGCAAAGCGCATAAAGAACTGGATTTGCTCGACGCGGTGGCGGTCCAAAAGTTTTACGCCGAGGCGCGGCCCGAATATGTCGTTGTTGCCGCCGCCAAAGTTGGAGGCATCTACGCCAACAATCAGTATCCGGCCGATTTCCTTTTCCAAAACCTCCAAATTCAAAATAATTTAATTGAAGGCGCGCG
>DATENK010000781.1:0-4105 GCA_035275085.1 Verrucomicrobiia bacterium
CTCCCGTGTGCTTAACACATCGAGCAAGCCATTCATCTCGTGAAGCAAATTCTTGTCCCGTAGAAGTTCGAACGGCGTTTGGGCATCTTCGTCGCTGACCGTCTCGCCAAACTCGGTCGGATCGTCCTCGCTTAGAACGGCGTCCAGCGAAGCCGGGCGAATCCCGACGCTCTTCAATCGAGTGACTTTCTGGCGCGGAATTCCCAACTCGTCCGCCAGCTCGTCATCAGTAGGTTCCCGTCCGAGATCGTCACTCATCTGGAGTGAGACACGGCGCACTTTGGCGATCTTATCGACCAGGTGTACTGGCAATCGGATAGTCTTGCTCTGATCCGCCAGTGCGCGCTTGATGGACTGTTTGATCCACCAACTCGCGTAGGTGCTCAGTTTTGCGCCTTTGGCCGGATCAAAACGTTCCACTGCCTTTGTTAGGCCGATGTTTCCTTCGGAAATCAGATCAAGTAATGGCATACCAAGATTGGCATAATCGTGCGCAATCGTCACAACGAACCGCAAATTCGCGTTAATCATTTGCTCGCGTGCAACTGCATCTCCCTTTTTGATTCTTTGCGCCAGCTCTATCTCCTGTTCTGGCGTCAGGAGGGGAATGCGTCCTATCTCCTGAAGGTATTTGTTCAGTCCGGAATCGCTTACATTCATGCCTGAACGTATCCGCCCCCGTGGCTGCGCGGCTATTACGCAGGGGTGGGATTTTGAAGTACTGCCCGGGAGGTGATTGACGCTCCCTCTTTCGAGGGAGACCGCACCGGGCGTTAGCGCCGACAAGTGCAATACCAATTTCAGAGCGCCAGGCTAACTGTCGTAACCAATAACAATCTCGCAGTTCCGGCAAACCCGATCACAACCGCGAGTATCGCGAATGTGAATCGCCACAATTCGTGACGAGAATATGCTGTAGCGGCGGTCTATGACCGCCGAATTCTTTTGTTCGTTTTCGGTCGGCGGTCATAGAACCGCCGCGACAGAAGAAATCTTGGCAAGATCGTGACCCGGCGTGAGCGGTCTCAGCTTAAGACCGTGGACGTCAGCAGGTCCTCAATCTTGATCGGCAGTTCGCGAACGCGAACGCCCGTGGCGTGATAAGTCGCCGCGGTAATTGCCGCCGCGATACCAGCCAGACCGATTTCACCGATCCCACGCGCGCCAAGCTCGTTGATTTCCTTGTCCGGATAATCAAGGAAATGGACGTCAATTGCCGAAGGAGCATCCGCGTTCACCGCCATCATGTAGTCGGCAAGGTTGCTGTTAATCGGTGCGCCGTTTTGCGGATCGTAATGCGTCTCTTCCAGCAGCGCCATGCCGATACCCATTACGACCGCGCCTTCAATCTGATTACGCCCGGCTAGTGGATTAATAATTCGTCCAGCGTCAATCACGGTGACGATGCGATTGACACGCAACCGCACGATCTCCGGCTGCCATGTCACTTCGACAAAATGACAACCAAAGGAATGGGTCGAGAATTTCGGCTTTGGATTACCAAAGGTCGCCTCGGCTTTGCCGTTACCGGTTACGAGCCGGATGTTGGCGCGCCGGAGCACTTCAGCGAAGGGGACTCCTTTGCCAGGCCCGTCGGCTTTCACAAACACTTTACCGCCATCGAACGCCAGATCCTTGGCCGTATGTTTTTCAAAAGGTGATCCAGGCGTTTTGGTCGCGACCGTAAACAATGACTCGATGGCATTGTCGGCCGCGGCAAACACCGCGGGCACCATCGAACCGGTGACCATCGAACCGCCGGAGATTGGACCTTCCAAAAGAGAAGTATCACCCAAAACAACCTCCACTTTATCCAGCGGCACACCGGTGCGTTCGGAAGTGAGTTGGGCGAGGATCGTGTAGGTCCCGGTGCCGATGTCCTGCGTTCCAGAGGCGACTCGCGCACTACCGTCGTCGCGGAGCTGGACATTTGCTTCAGCGGGAAATCGTGCTGCCACCCAGGCCGCCCCGGCCATTCCCCAGCCGAGGATCAGGCCATTTTGCTTCATCGAACCGATTTCCGCCGTTCGTTTGGACCAGCCAAATTTTTCTGAGCCGAGCTCGAGACATTCGATATAATGTCGCGAAGAAAATGGT
Organism: Verrucomicrobiia bacterium; assembly: GCA_035275085.1. Lineage (GTDB taxonomy): Bacteria > Verrucomicrobiota > Verrucomicrobiia > Limisphaerales > DATENK01 > DATENK01. Next base: position 2,098 of record DATENK010000781.1, read on the forward strand.
ATGCCTAACGACTCGTCGATCTTTGGTTCATTGAGCCCGCGCAACTTTACCGGATCGATTTTAAGCTGATCGGCCAGTTCGTTAATGGCCGACTCGGTTGCGTAGAGTCCGGGCACCGCACCAGGTCCCCGCATCGGCGTTGGAGAGCCGACATTTCGCCGGGCGCGGCCGAAGTGAACGCGAAGGTTCGGCACGCTGTAGTGGAAGGGAGTCGCTTCGCCGCAGTCTTCATGATAACCATCAAGCATCGCCTGGTGATTTACGTAATCGTGCTGAAGCGAAACCAGCTTGCCGTCATTGGTGGCGCCAAGACGGACGCGTTGCTGCGTGCGGGGACGATGCCCGACCGATTGGAACATCATCTTACGGCTGAGCACGAGCTTGACCGGTTTGCCCAGCTGCCGCGCCGCTGCCACCGCCATTGGACAATGCGTCCAGGGCCATAGTTTGCTGCCGAAACCGGAGCCGACGAATTTTGTGATGACACGCACATTCTCCTTTGGCAAACCGAACATTTGCGCCAGGACGCCGCGGAGATTGAAGACGCCTTGCGACTCTTCGTAGATCGTTAACTTGTCGCCTTCCCACATCGCGGTAGTCGCCTGAAGCTCGATCGGGTTATGCATCTCCGTCGGCGTGACGTAGGTCTGATCAAGTTTTACCGGTGCGCCGGCGAAAGCTTTATCGGCGTCTCCGCGTTCGCTTTGCAGTCGCTTGGTCGGTGCGAAAGAAGTCTCAACTACATCCGGTTCGTCGTCTGGTTTCAGATCAACATCGACATTGTATTTGTCTTTGATGTAGGTCGCCCGGACCATGTCGGCCGCAGCTTTGGCCTGTTCAAAGGTATCGGCCACTGCCAGCGCGATATACTGTCCGTAGTAACGGATAACATCATCCTCAAATGGCGGGCGGCGTTCATCGACGACGCCTTCGAACCCCGGACCGAGCGTCGAACGCGAAATCTTTCCGATATTCGCGCGATGGAAAATCGCGCGCACGCCCGGCATCTTCCCGGCCACGCCGGTGTCAAGCTTGTCGACCTTGCCGCTGGCGATCGTCGCTTCAACCGGCACGGCATAAAGCAAACCGGCAAAATGAAAATCGGTAGCATACATCGCTTTGCCGCTGACCTTGAGCGGACCATCAACGCGAGGCGTTTTCTGGCCAATCGGTGATATGGTTGCGGCTGATTGTGGCACGTCGATCCTTCGTTAGGCGGGCTGGGTTACAAGTTTCATCGCATACACCAGGCAGCGTTTGGCCAGTTCCACTTTGAAGCCGTTTTCACTCTGTGGTTTCGCGTTTCGCATCGCCGCCTCGGCGGCTTTTCGAAACACGGCGTCGGTTGCCGGCTGGTTCGTTAATTCCGCTTCTGCTTCGGGCGAACGCCACGGTTTTGTTCCCACCCCGCCGAGCGCGACGCGCGCGCGCGTGATTTTTCCACCGGAAGTCGTTGCCACGACTGCAGCAGAGGCAAGCGCAAATTCATACGAAGCGCGATCGCGCAATTTAATATAGAGCGAGCGACTTCCCGCCGCCGGTGGTGGCAACGTAACATGGGTAATCAAATCGCCCGGTTCCAAAATCGTCTCGCGGTTCGGCGTACTCCCGGGCAGCAGATGAAAATCGCCGATCGGAATACTTCGTTCGCCCTTCGGGCCGCGGATGTGGATTGTCGCTTCGAGTGCGGCCATAGCCACGCACATATCGGAAGGATTGGTTGCGATGCAATGTTCACTCGTGCCAAGAATGGCCAGACTGCGATTAACGCCGGTCATCGCCGCGCAGCCGCTGCCCGGTTCGCGCTTATTACAAGGCATCACTGGGTCACGGAAATACATGCAGCGCGTCCGTTGCAACAGATTGCCGGCAGTCGTCGCCATGTTGCGAATCTGCGCGGTCGCGCCGCTTAAGATCGCTTCGGAAAGAACCGTGTAACTTTTGCGCACAAGGGGATGCCAGGCCAGTTCTGCATTGCGCACGGTGGCCCCGATCGTTGGGCCGCCAT
>DATENK010000782.1:0-6723 GCA_035275085.1 Verrucomicrobiia bacterium
GGGCCAAAACACCGCGGCTGACAAGCACGTTAAGCTTGACCTTTCGGCTCGATTCGGGCTTTAATTCGCGATCAAGCCCATGAAGTCTGTGCGTTGCCTTGTCGTCGTCGGTTTTCTTTGTTTTCTCACCACAACCCTGGTTCGGGCGCAGGATAGCGTGCGCATAAATGAGTTCATGGCCATCAATGATCATGGCTTGGACGACGAGGATGGAGACGAGGAAGATTGGATCGAAATCTATAATCCCGGGCCAGCCTCGGTGAACCTGGCCGGCTGGTCTCTCACGGACACGACAAACAACATGCAAAAATGGGTGTTCCCGCCGGTGACGATCGCTTCGAACGCCTACCTCATCGTTTTTGCGTCCGAGAAAAACCGGAACGTGGGGCAGTTGCATACCAATTTCAAACTCGATGGCGATGGCGAATATCTCGCGCTGGTACGGTCGAATGGGACGGTCGCGACGGAGTTCGCGCCGAAGTATCCGGCGCAAGCGCCGGATATTGCGTACGGTGTACGAGGCAGCACATCGCAGGAGACGCTGCTCGCACCCGGTGCACCAGTTAAAGCCCTGGTGCCGACAAGTGCCGCATTAGAGCCGCCGCCCGGTCCGACTGCGTTGCGACCATGGACCTTGGACGATTTGAATGACTCCGGCTGGCAGAGCGGGTTCACTGGCGTCGGTTTCGAAGCGAATACCGGTTATGAAAGTCTGCTCGCGTTGAGTGTCACCAACATGTACCAGGTCAATGAGACGGTCTACATTCGGATTCCCTTCAGGGTTGATAATCCAGCGACAATTTCCGCGCTGACACTCCGGATGCGTTTCGACGACGGCTTCATCGCATACATCAATGGGCATCCGGTGGCGTGGGACAACGCACCGGATCCGAGCACGGCCTCATGGACCAATGGAGCGCCGGCCAATCGGGATGACGGGACCGCTGTGGTGCCGGCGAACTACAACATCACGCCCTACCTCGGCTTTGTGCATGTCGGAACCAACATGCTGGCCATTCAAGGGTTGAACAATGGCGCTGCCAGCTCGGACCTGCTGATCCTGCCGGAAATTCTGGCGACGGTAACGGGCACGGCTACCTTTTCGTATCGGTACTTTACGTTGCCGAGCCCTGGCGAAGCAAACAACGCCGGTGTGCCTGAACTCGGCCCAATCATCGATGACGAGGATCATCATCCAAAGATTCCGACCGACAACGACGCGTTGCGGATCACCGCGCGTATACGGCCAACCCGCGGCGCGGTGGCCTCAGCTACCCTGTATTACCGCACCAATTTCGGGCCGATCGTCAGCGTTCCTTTGCTCGACGACGGCAACAGTGGCGACGAGGGCAGCGACGATGGTGTTTACGGCGCGATCATTCCGGCTAACGCCCATCGCCCCGGGCAGATGGTGCGCTGGTACATCACGGCGACGGACACCTTTGGCGGCACTTCGCGGATGCCGTTGTTCGCGGAACCCTTGGGTTCGCCGGAGTATCTCGGCACGATTGTGCATGACCCGAGCCTGACGAACCCGTTGCCTATTCTGCACTGGTTTATCCAAAATCCAGCCGCCGCTGAAACCGCTGGCGGCACCCGATGTTCGCTGTTTTACGACGGCGAGTTTTACGATAATCTTGGAATCAACATTCACGGCCAATCGAGCCAGGGTTTTCCCAAAAAGAGCTTCGATATCGATTTGCATCCCGGTCACAATTTCAAATGGAAAGAAGGCGAGCCGCGCGCTGATGACATCAATTTGCTGACCACTTATCCCGACAAGGCGCACATGCGCAACATTCTCTCCTACTTGGAGACATACCGCGAGGCTGACTCCGCCTACCATTGGGTGTTGCCAGTGCGCGTGCAGCAAAATGGGCTGTTCTGGGGGACCGCGCACATCGTCGAGAACGGCGACGAGGATTGGTTATTTCGCATGGGACTGAATACCCAGGGGGCGTTGTACAAAATGTATAACCAATTTAATACGACGGGCAGCGCCACCAGCGGCGCCGAGAAAAAGACGCGCAAGTTTGAAAGTAACGCGGATCTGACCGCGCTTTACAATGGCGTGAACCAGACCGGCGAAGCGCGACGCCGCTTCGCGTACGATAACATCGATGTAGCCCAGACGGTAGACTATCTGGCGGCCCGCGCGCTTACCGGTGACACCGATTGTTGCCATAAAAACTATTACCTCTACCGCGATACCGGGCAAAGCGACGAATGGGTGATGTGGGCGTGGGACGTGGACCTTAGCTTTGGGCGTGTCTGGACCACTGCTCGAAGTTACTGGGAACAAATTCTGAATCCGACGACACCCTTGTTCATCGGCTCAGGGAACAAATTCGATGATGCAATCTTCGGGACGCCCGAAATGCGTCAGATGTATTTGCGACGGGTGCGCACCTTGATGGACGAGTTGCTGAAGCCCGCCGGAACGCCCTTGGAACAATTGCATTATGAACCCCGCATCGACGAACTGCTGGTAATGCTCCGTCCGGACGCACTGCTGGATGCCGCAAAATGGGGTTCGCATGCGTGGGGAAATGGTTCAACCGCGCCGTGTTGTCCGCAATTCATCGATGCCGCTGTCGCGGAGATGCGCGATTCCTATCTTCCCGCGCGGCGCAATGCGCTCTTCGGAAAGACAAGCGCCGCCTCCGCCACCGAGTTGCCGGATGCCCAGCCGTACGGCACCATAATTAACTTCGGGACGAGTGACGTTAATCCCGCCGGCGGCAATCAGGACCAGGAATATATCCAACTACAGAACCCGAATGCTATCGCGGTGGATATTTCCGGCTGGGTATTAAGCGGCGCGGTCAGCTTTGTCTTTCGCGGAGGTACGGTGATCCCGGCGGGCGCGAATTTGTATGTGGCGGCGAACCGCAAGGCCTTCCGTGCCCGGGCTACCGGCCCATCCGGCAACCAGTCGCTCCACGTCGTCGGCGATTATAATGGCCGCCTGTCGGCCCGCGGAGAATCGCTCCAGTTGATGGATCGCCAAGGCGTCATTGTTGCCACGGTTAACACCCTGTCAAACCCAAGTCCGGCGCAGGCTTCGTTGCGCATCACAGAGATCATGTACCACCCGCCGGCCCTGCCCGGCGATACCTTCCCCGCCGAAGAATACGAGTACATCGAACTGCGGAATATCGGTACGTCGACTCTGAATTTGGCCGGCGTGCACTTCTCCGAGGGGATTTTTTTCAGTTTCACAGGCAGCAGCATCACGAGCCTGGCCGCCGGTGAAAAAGTCCTGGTCGTCAAAAATCGCAACGCCTTCACGCAACGTTACGGCGCAACCGCCGCGGCGCGAGTGGCGGGCGCCTACACGGATATATTCGGCGGCCCCGGCAGTCTGGATAATGGCGGCGAGCGGCTCCGGCTGGATGACGCCACCAACGAAAAGATCCTCGAATTTGATTACAATAATTCATGGTATCCGATCACGGACGGGCGCGGCTTTTCGCTCGTGATCAAGGATTGGACCGCCCCGTTTCAAACGTGGGACCTGAAGACAAGCTGGCGGCCCAGCGGCCACGAATACGGCACGCCCGCCGCGGACGACACGGCTTTGCCGGCGGTGCCGGGCATCCTGGTGAACGAAGTGCTGGCGAACACCGACGCGCCGCAAAAGGACTCAATCGAATTGTTCAATCCGACCGCCTTGGCGGTGGATGTAAGTAACTGGTATATTACCGATGATCCGGGCACGCCCAAGAAATACCGCATTCCCGCCGGTCGAATCATTCCTTCGGGAGGCTATGCTGTTTTCGACGAAAACGATTTTAATCCCACACCCGGCACGCCGCCGAGTTTCTCATTCAGTTCTCTCGGGGACGAAGCATACATTTTTTCGGGTAACGCCGCCGGCGAACTGACCGGCTATCATCACGGTTACAGCTTTGAGGCCAGCGGCACAGGCGTTCCGTTTGGCCGATACATCGATAGTCGCGGGTTGGAACATTTCGTGGCGATGGCTGCGTTCACACCGGTCACTTCGAATTCCGCGCCGAAGGTCGGTCCTGTGGTCATCAGTGAAATCAATTATCATCCGCCGCAGAAGCCCGAGGGCATTGATTTCGTCGAAGCGTTTGAAGACGAATACATCGAAGTCCGAAACATCACCGGTTCGCCGGTGCAATTGTTCGACCCCACCCATACCGCCAACACCTGGCGGATACGCGGCGGCGTGGATTACGATTTTCCGCCGGACACGACGATCCCGGCCAATGGCCAACTCGTAATCGTCTCCTTCAGCCCGGATTTTGACGCCGCTGCGACGAGTGCATTTCGTGCGCGGCATGGACTGTCTCCCAGTGTGGCCTTGCTCGGCCCCTTTACCGGCCGGCTTTCAAACGATGGTGATGATCTTCGTTTGCGGCGGCTCGATCCGCCGGATGCCGCTTCAGGCGAAGTGCCCTCAGTTCTAATCGATTCGGTGACGTATGATGACGACCCGCCATGGCCGATCGCGGCAGATGGCTTCGGCCCGTCACTCCAGCGAAAGAACCTGGCCGCGTTTGGGAATGATCCCATCAACTGGACGGCGGCTACAAAAACTCCCGGCAGCCCGTACCCTGGCGGCAATCCGCCAGTGATCACGGATCAACCGGACGATCAGCGAGTGGTCGCTTCCTCAACTGCCACTTTCTCCGTCACCGCGAGTGGAGATCCGCTGCTGCGTTATCAATGGACCTTCAATGGCGATTTGCTGCGGGATAAAACCAACGCGACGCTTTCAATTCAGAACGTCAAGGCAAGTCAGCAAGGCGCGTATCGCGTCCTGGTTTTGAACAATGCCGGGTCGCTTGAGAGCAGCAACGCCGTGCTGACGGTGTTGATCCCCGCGCGGATCATCCAGCAACCTCAGAACACGCAGGCTCATTTAGGTGGCACTGCCATTTTTGTGGTGCAAGCCTCCAGCAGTACGCCCATGACTTATCAATGGCGAAAGGGCGGCGTAGCGTTGCCCGGCAGAACTGACTCCTTCTTGCGCATCACCAACGTCGCCCAGAGTGATGCAGGGTCGTACGATGTTGTGATCACCGACGACGTCGGTCCCATCACGAGTGATGCGGCGCAATTGACCGTCCTGGTGAATCCGATCATTACCACGCAACCGGCGGGTCAGAACGTGACCGTGGCCGGGGCGCCGTTGAATGTGTCATTTACCGTCGCGGCGACCAGCGGAACACCGCTGCGGTATCAATGGTACTTCAATAATAATGTGCTCGCGGCGAGTCCCAACATCTTCAGCGTTACGAATTCGACCTTGACGATCAGCAACGTGAATCTCAGTCACACGGGCGATTATCAGGTGATTGTCCGGGACAATTTTGGCGCCGCGACGAGCGTGGTGGCCCGTCTCACTGTGAACTCGGAGCCGGTGTACGCGTCGCAACCTATCACCCAGGTCGTTCCCGAAGGTGGAATCGCGACGTTCAGTGCAGCCTGGAACGGGTCAGGCCCATTCCTGCATCGCTGGCTGCGCAGCGCGCCCAGTTCCATCAATTTTGGATTTATCTTTCCGACGGGCTTCGGGCGAATTTTCCTGACCAACGGCTACATCATCGCCACTCAAACCAACTCGGTGCTCGTTCTGACGAATATCGGCACCAACATGGCTGGCACTTACAGAATTGTCGTGTCGAACGCGGTCAATCAGGTTGGTTCTTCGAACGTAACCCTGACCGTCGTTGCCGATGCGGACCACGATGGCCTGCCGGACAGTTGGGAAACCGGGCGAACTGGATTCAACCCGAACGATCCGACCGATGCGCTTCGCGATGATGATGGTGATGGCGTGAACAACGCGCGCGAATACTTTGCGGGGACGGATTATCTGGATCGCAATAGCTATTTGAAGACGACCATTGTGCCGTCTGGAAACACGCTATTGAATTTCGCGGCTGTGTCGAACCGCAATTATATCGTCCAATACAGCGAGACACTGCTGCCTGGCCAGTGGACGAATCTGATGATCGAACCCGGCAAGTCCAGCAACAGGGTAGTGACCGTGACTGATCCAGCACTGCGCGCCAAGCGTTACTACCGTCTGGTCACTCCCGCGCAACCGTAATCTCGCGCGCGTTCGGCGGCACGGGCGTTTCCGTGACCTTGCCGCCCGGCCAGCGAATCTGGATTGACGCCCGCGTCGCTCTTGCGGCCATCACCTGGATGGTTGAATTGTGGATTTCGCGAGCAGCCCCGAATTGATCGCCGTTCTTCAGACGTAAGATTGCCCCGATCGCTTGCCCTTTCACGTGAACGCGCAAGCCGGGGTGCGCGGTCTCGTTGTGGTACAGCTTTGTTTCGCCGCCGAGTTGTGTGACGGCCAGGTCCACGCGTCCGTCCCCATCATAATCCGCGGCGACAGCGCCGCGTTGCTCGCCGTAGATGAGCAAGCCGCTTTCCTGACCGGCAACGGCCGCGAAATCGCCGTGACCATCGCCACGCAGCAGCAGCCCGCGCCCCGCGTCATAGCGCGAGGTCTCGGCGCGTGTGCCGAAAAAATTCTGGCTGAGAAAAGCGTCTTCGTTCCCGTCCCCATCAAAGTCGGCGACGCATACCGCGAATGCCGGCGACATTTGCGCTTCGACAGGAAGTAGCCTGGCCTCGAAGCGATCGCCGCGATTGAGGAAGACGGTTGAATCGAACCAATTGGCTTCGAGGTATTTTGCCTGATGCGCGCGGTCGCCCAGCGCTTGCTCAATC
>DATENK010000783.1:0-11007 GCA_035275085.1 Verrucomicrobiia bacterium
CGCGTGCCCGTGGCGGTTTGCGGTTGAAAATCCTGTAACTTTTGCCAGGTGGCATCTTCGAGGCGGTCCTTGTACTGGATTGTGTAACCACTACCGGCGAGACCCTGAAAATTGATCGCCACCGAACTCCCAACGATCGCCACGCTATTCGAAATGCTCTGATATCCTGGGCTGGGCGCCGCGGCGTACCAGTTGATGACGTCAGCGCCGTATTCTTCGGGAATCTTTCGCACCAGGCAATACCCGACAGAATTCGGGTTGGCGGGGTCCAACGCCACGCCGTCGGCTTCCGCGGGCCAGGGCGGATCGTCATCATAGCGCACCTTATCGACGCGCAGATACGGAACAAAGCCGGCCTCATCCGGGTGGAGGGCGGGATTTTGCGGCGCATCCGGCCGTTCGATCTGGAAGGTCCCGCCGCCGTCGCTTAGCTTACCGCCATAAGCGCCAAAGATTTGTACGGTCGGCGGTATATGGAATTTCGCGCGGAAGGTGTTGAGTTGGATGGTGTTGGTCAGGCCGAAATTGACCACAATGAGTGATTCCCCAGGCGCGAGACTTATATTGGTTGGAAAATTGAAATCAATTTGGCCCCGAAGATGCCAGGTGTTGGTGTACGCATGGCCGAAGGGCGGATAATCATAGACGTTGGTGTCCCACAACTTAACCCGCTGCGTGGTCATATTGTAAATTTCCACGTACTCGTCCAATTCGTTCTTCACGATATTTGTAACGTCCTGGATGAAATCCGGCGGATGATACATGATCTCGGTGATAACGATCGGTCCAAATTTCGGGCGAGAGTTCGTGGCACCCAACCCGGCGCGGAAATCATCCAGGCGGTTCGTTGGGTCCGTTCGCGTTACATTGCTGCCGAAAGTCAAGGTCTCCATGGGCACAAAGTCCGACTCGCCTGTGCTCGTCACGTAGCGTCCGAAGGACACCCCGTTCTCCGAGGCCGGGAAATCCACGCCACGCCTGTGACCATCCAGCCTGGTCGTCCCTGGATACGTCGAGAACAGGTAGCACTGGTCTCCCTGTGAAGAACTGAAGCTGAAGCTCGGAAAGATGCCTTGCCCGTTCGGGTTAAATCCGCCCGGTTCACCCAAATACTCGTAAAATGTTTTATATCCATACGGCGCCAGAATGGTGCCATTAGGAATACGAAACTTGTTGTACGTGTCCTTGTCATCACTCAACCACCACCCGCTGATATCGACGAACTGATCGGTGGGGTTCCACAACTCCACCGCATCCTCGAGGGGCATGTCCGTATGTGTTAATACTTCATTGATCAGCACATTATCGATGGGTAGAAAGTTGCTATCTCCCGGCGTGTCACGACTGACTGGAAATGTCACCACCGGATCGTTCGTATTGCCGTCCGGCAGATAGCCATACGACACGTCGAGGGCCGCATTGGTCCAGTAGGCGCTATGAATGACGCTTTGCTTGTTAGCTGCGAATAGCGTGAGGTGTTCCGGCGGATTCGCCGCTTCACCCAGGCTCGTCAGTTTAAAATCCAATTGATCGTTACCCTGTTCGCCGTGGTCATCACAGAAAAATTGCAGAAAGCCTCCCGCGGCCATCCACGAATTGGTGACGGTTACCTTGTTGGTACATTGCGTGAGGGTGTTGGTTCGATCGCTGAATACCAGGCCAGAGAGCGCTACGGCATTAGTCTCGGGATTGTAAATCTCGAACCAATCGTCGGCCGTTCCCCGGGACGGCATCCATTCATTGAAACGAATCCTGGCGCGGTTGCCGAGTGGTACCTGGACATTGACCGCGCCCGGCGTAGGTCGGCACAACACATGCACGCCCGGGGGACCATCCGGCACGCGGCCCATGCTGGAATCGGTGACCTGAAAGCCGAACCGCACACTGTCCCGCAAGCCAAGTTGCGCGCCCAGCAGCGTGAGTGTCTCGCCTTTTTTGCCAATGTTGAATTTTGTGTGATAACGCTGGTTGGTATTCCCATCGCAAATCACCAGCAGAAAGCCGCTCGGCGGAATCACTGAATTTGCCGGAAAAATGTAGGTATAATTGTAGTCGTTCGGCTTGGAAACATCGATGCTCAGGCGCCAGCTCGAAATGTTCGCTGAGGCCGTCTTGTTCGTATTGATCAACTCAACATAATCAGGGAAATCACCATCGACGTTGTAGGCCGCCTGGTTATCGGCAAGCACTTCGTTGATGTACACCTGGGCGGAAGCGGAAAAGCCGAATAAACACACGGCAAGGACGGCCAAAGCATGCCGCATAAAGAGGGTCGTTTTCATTCCTGTAATGCTGTGACCATGTACATACAGCAGTTGGGGGCAAAAGCCAACCTAAAAACACTATGGAATCAGTCGTTCAAAGCGAATCCGGCGCACATAACCATAGTTGCTTTCGGTGATGATCAGATTGCCGAACGGGTCGGCATTTACGGCCCGCACCCGGGAAACTTTCGCCACAGTCGGGTTGGCATAGAACCATTGTCCATCGCCCACGCGAGAATTGTTGGCACTGTTTCCATTCAGCCACCGATGGATGATTCCAGCGGGATCGACATACCAGACCCGGTTCCCCGGATCGTGCTCGGCGATGAAATAGCCGCCATTCGGGATGAAACAGATTGAGCGCGGCAGCACGAGGCCAGTTTGTAATGCCGGGAAGCCTTCGCCGCCGCCGGTCTGCGTGCCATTACCGGCAATGGGAGTGAGAACTGCATTCGTGTCCATGCGATACACGCGGTTGGCGTTGCGGTCGGTGATGTACAGGTCGCCCGTGTCTTCGTTCCCAAGGACGTTACCAAGGTTCAAAAAATCGGATCGGATAACGGTCACGCCACCGGTGGGGGTCCATTTGTTCAAGGTGGTCACGTTCGCGCCGACGCCGGGGCCGGAACCGAAGTAGATGAGGGATTCGTCACTTTTCACCCATAGAGCCCGGCCGTCACCCATCGGTGCGGTGGTGAAGATCGTTGACATCACCCCATTGGTATCTACCCGGCGCACCTTGCCATTTTCTGTGTCCAATACGTAGAGAACACCGTCGCCGCGGAGCCATCCGCCATTGGGAAAATTCAGATGCAGGTTCGTGGCGGCCGCGGGCCCATCGCCATTGAAACTCGCGGTGTGAGTGCCAGCGTAGGTGTAGATGCGCCCGTCCGGTTTAACCTTTAAAACCGAGCTGCTGCCCTGGTCAACAATCAACACGTTGCCAAAGGGATCTCCGAATGAAATATGCGGCCGGGAAAGCTGCGCGTTCGTGGCCCAACCGCCTTCGTAGCTTGGCAGCCAGTAGCTGGTCCTGTCACCGTTGAACTGGCCCAAGCCAGCGACAGTTTCAAGAACGCCATAGGCCTCCAGCAGATTGGTATAATGGCGCGGCGTATTCGTTGAAATGTCGGCCGCCAGAAGACGCGCGAATGTGTTGCTCGCAGTAAGGGACATCGTCGCGTTGCCTACCGAGTTGGAAGTGAAAACCGTTGGATGGGTGATCCATGTACCTGCTACTGCCCTGGCGCTTTCAACGGTCATGACGCCTGCAGGAAAGGCGTTGGACCAGGTTACTTTGCCGTTTCGATCGGCGGCGATGATCTTCAAATCCGCGGCGTTGAGAGGTCCGGATGTCAGACCCGCAAATAAAAGAATGCAAATCGCCGACGCGCGCCTGCTGTGGAAACCCATAAAGATTGCCCGTTGTTTACCATAATGAAGCCGTTAAAGCAAGGGAGCCGGAAAGGCTTCTGCTAAAGCTTGCCCTTGTGGACCTTCTGCGGTTTATTCCCGTCGCCAGGGCCCATGGAATGTGGACTTACGAACCCCGCCAGGGCCGGAAGGCAGCAACGGTAGTTTGCTCCGCATCCGCCGTGGTCACCCTGGCATTTTTTCTTCTTCTCAGCGGTCGTGCTATGCCGCGGTGGGTCGCAAGGAGATAGCCCGGATACAATGTTCGAGTTCTTTGGTGGTGAACGGCTTGGTGAGCGTGGAGTTGGCGCCGAGTTGCTCGGCGAACTTAATGGACTTGCCGTAAATGAGATGCTCTTTGCCGGAAATCACCAGCACTTTCATTTTTGGATAATCGCGGCGAATCTCGAGGAGGATTTCGAAACCATCCTTCCCTGGAAGGAAAACATCGAGCACGACAAGGTCTGGCTGCCAGTCTTTCACCGCGCTGAGGCCCGTGTTCCCATTCTCGGCAGCGCGGACCTCGTATCCGAAGTGCACAAACAACTCGTGCAGGTGTTTGCACATCGCTTCGTCGTCTTCAACTACCAGAACTCGTTTCATGCGCGCTGGGATCCCGGCATTCCATTACCCGTGCTCGCTTACTCATCGGCAAGCAGGGCGGGGGGCTTTAGCTGTGGGAGTTCAGGATTTTCCAGACCCTTAGTGCCTCGGTGACGCTCCATGCCTGGGCGTCGCACCCGCGCTGGATGTGCGGCGCATCGCCATCCATGATCTCGGGGAGATGGTTGGCGCAGCCTTCGATCAACGGCCGATCAAGGCTGCCGAGGTAGGCTTTGGCGGCGGCGACGGCGGCTGGATCGAACTGCCACGCGCGCACCAGCGCTTCGCACAGGCTCGGAAAGGTCCAGACCCAGGCCGTGCCGTTGTGGTAAGCGGGTTTGCGGCGTGTGTCTTCGTCGCCTAGATACTGCGGGGCGTAAGGCAACTTCGGGTCATTGAGCAACTCTCCGCCGGGGCCAAAGATCGGCAGCGGCGGGAATACCGGGAGCGGCGCAAGGGTGCGCAGGCCGCCAGGCACCAGGAGATACTTCAGCGCCGCATCGACAGCCCGACGCGCGCGATCGCCGTTAAACAATCCAAGGCTGATGCCGAAGAGGAAATTGCTCCGCAGCGAGTTGTCGACCACCGCGTCAGCCGCAGGCCGCTGCTGCGGAGCAAGCAGGCAATCTGCATAGTAACCGCGGTCCTCCAGCCAGTAATCCGACTGCAGTTTCGTTTCCGCTTGCTGCGCGAGGTCGGTCCACCCGAGTTGCCGCAGCAAACGCGCCCATAACACCTGAATCTCGATGGGATAGCCTTCGCGCGGCGTGCCAGCGGGGTAATTCGTGTCCATCCACGTGAAATGGCTTGGGCTCCAAATCAGCGCCGACGCAGGATCCATTCGGATGCCGTTGGCGGTGCCATCGCGATACCCCGTTGCAATGTCCTCCAAGACATTCCGAATCGTCCGGCCTTTTTCATCCACGGTCGCTCCATAAACGTCGGGGCCCGCAAGCGCTGCAATCTCTTCGCAGACCAGGCCATACCAAAGCGGCGCGTCACTGGTGCTTCGATTAGAAGCATCCTCGCCGAAAATGCTGTTCGGCAACGTGCCGCGATCCGCGAAGCGTCCATAAGTAATCAACAATTGTTTGACTTCTTCGACCATTCCGGCAGCCAGCATGCCGCGCGCGCAAATCAGCGAGTCGCGGCCCCAATCCAGAAACCAGGGATAGCCGGCGATCACGGTTTTACCCGCCCCTCGTCGTGCCACAAATGCGTGGATGGCTTGCGCGAGTTGCCGGCCAAACGTGTCGCTCGCCGGGAGGCGCGCGCGATTGGCCGCCGCGTCGTTCAAAGCTTTGCGTTCCGTTTCGAAATTCGCCACGCGCGCGGGATCTACCGGCTTTGGATTGGCCGTTAGTATCAAGCTCGTTTGGGCGCCCTTCGACATCGGCAATTCAAACCATCCGGGGCTATAAACATCCGAATGATCCGGCAAGCCACGGCTGGTTTCGACGGGATGCGCGATACCGTGAGACCATTCGGGCTCGGCGTTGAAAATCCCGGTGTCGCTCTGCACGCGCAACTGGCGATCGGCCGCCGGTGTGAACTCGAATCCACGATGGTCCGGCAAGGAACGCGTATTGGATCCGAAGTGGTGGTCCGCGCCTGGATTGCGGTGGGTCTCGTGATGGAAATTGCGATCTTCAATATCGACGCGCACGGTCAACGTCACACGCGCATTATGAGGCAGGTCGTGACCATCGGCGGGCGCACCGGCTGGACGGGAAAATTTCAGGACGGTCGTATTCTCGCCGTGCAGCATGTCGGCGCTCATCTGGATCTCAACGCTGCGGCCGTCGCCCGCGCCCGCAATGAACCGCCACGTTGCCGGGGGTCCAGCCGAAAAAAGGGCAAGACTTTCCTGATTCAGGGCTGAAATGAACCCGTCCGCGACGACCCACACGCGGACGCGCTTCACCAGAATATGCCGGTCCACCGGCACTTGCGGATGGAGATTGGCGCCCAGGACACAATCATACTTGGACTTAATAGCGCCGAGATTCACCTGCATGCGCGCCATTCCGCCGATGCCATTTGTGAGCAGCGCCACTTCCGAGCGCGCGCCCGGCGGGACGGACTCAGCCAGATTTGTCGAGGGGCCCCCGCCGAGGAAACGAACCGCTGCCGTGAGATGCGCCGGTTCTGAGCCATAGCGCTCCAGGGTCAAAAACGCGTCGGCGGCTCCGTGTTGCGGCGGGAACACAGCGAGGTGTTTCGGGCCGATGAGCGTTGATTCCAAGTGCCGCGTGCTACCGTGTTTCAACAATGAAACGCGAAACGCGGCCTCGTCCTCGACCATAAGCCAATGGTCGGAGGGGACCGGGGTGATACGCCGAGCATCGATCAACGACCACGTTACAATTTGCGGGAATCGCGCCTGCACTGCCGCACTCTGGAGCGCACCGATCAAATCCTTGTGGACAGTTGCCAGCTTTTGCCCGAGCGCTTCCAGCAGTTTACGAGGATCCGCTTCAACCCACTCGGCCAATTTGCGCCAATCAAAGGGCCCGATTTCATCCGACGGAACGACTTCGCTGATGGCGGCGATGGCCCAATTGGCGACGGCGCGCGCGCGGCGATACGCGTCGCCCATAAGGCCGCGGGGCTTTTCAGCTTCCGCAAGGCACAAGGACTCTCCCGCAGCCAACGTTAACTTCTTCTGCTGCAAGCGCTTGCCCGTCAGTAGATCAAATGTTGGCGCGCCGGGCGGCGTGACAAATGGATGAGATTTTTCGTCGTCCGTGTTGACGAGCACCAGGACGTTGTCGAGCCCCTCCGCGGACTCGCGACCCAGGGCGAACACTGGCGACTCCGCGGGACTCACGCGCGTGAGTTTCGCGCCGTCGAGGAAACACGGGTGCTCCGCCAGGAGTCGGTTCAATGCTGCCAGTTCCGGGACAATGTTTTGTTCGTTGCCCCACGCCAACCCGCGGCTGGAATGGACGTTGACGCGTTCCGGCGCAAGCCATTCGACCCCGCACGTAAATCCAAAGGCGCCGTTCACACTCGCGAGCGCGCACAACCGATTGCGCAACAGCGACCAGTCCTTGCCTTTAGCCGCGAGACGCTCGTTATCGTGCGTCTCGCTGTAATGGACATACACACCCACCCCTTCACATTGCTTCAAACAATAATCGAGATACGCGGCGACCTGTTCTCCGGAATAGTTTTGGAACAATTCCGAGTAAGCCCATTGCATGCCGCCGTCGGTCAATAATTTTTCTGTCGCTTCCCATGCGCCGCCGAGTCCCTCCAGCAGAAAAACTGTTTCCGGATATTCCTCGATCACGCGGGCCGTGATGTAACGCCACGCCGTCGGCGGGATTTTGTAACCTGCATCGCAACGGAAGCCGTCGACGCCGCGATGACACCAAGTGAGAAACACTTCTGCCAGGTATTCCCAGAGCGCAGGATTGCGATGGTCCAATTCGACCAAGTCCTCCCACGTGACGCCCCACGCGCCTGGGCTCTCGAACTCGCCGTCCTCGTCGCGCAAGAACCATTCGGGATGCATTTCGTGCTCGAGCGAACTCCACCCCGTGTGATTGGCGACAATATCCAGAAACACGCGCCCGCCCCGTTGATGCACGGCGTATGTGAGTTCGCGGAATTGGTCCACACCGGTCGTTTTTTTGTCGAACTCCACCAGTGCCGGGTCGATTCCAGTCAGGTTCAACGCCGCATATGGACTTCCGAATCGGCCGAATCGCGCGTAGGTCGTGGGCGTTGGGTTCACCGGAAGCAAATGCAAGATCCGGCAGCCGAGGTGTTCGAAGATGTGCGGCAGCGTCGCGATGAGGTCGCGCAGCTTCCCCGAAGGCGGTATCACTGTGAATCCGGCTTTGTCCAGGTCGGTGATGCTTTCGTCCACTGCAGGCGCGAACGCGGTGCGCGTCGCCTCGCGCGTTTCCCCAAACATTCGCGTGAATGCGCAATAAATTGTGTTGGCGGAACGGTAGCGGTCCGGATGAATGCTGATGCCTACGTCTGGGCCCTCAGGCCAGTGCTGCCGCCCTTGGGGATCGAGCGCGTACGCCTTCGCTTTGAAAAAGCCCGGTTCGACGAGGCAGATTTCGCGAGACCAGTCCCCGTGCATTTCCTCCATCGGGATGTCGCGCCAAGGCGCGTTCGCCAGTTTGCGGTGGACTTTGTGCGCGTAAACGATTTCCTGGCGCAAGACTTTGCCCCGTCCCAGCGTGGTTCGTAAGAATCCGCGCCAACCCTTCGGCAGTGCGCCGAGGGAAAAGCGCGCGCGATCGCCGACGAAACGCAACAGGTGTTCGCCGGGCGCGGGGGTCATAACCGGTTTGTCCATGCGCCGGGCCAATGTCGCTAGGGAACAAGAAAATGCGCAACTGTTTTTCGGTAACGGTGTTTGACTGTACAGAGCAATGGTGCTGGGGGAAGGCATCGCAGATGAAATGATCACTGCGCTACTGAACCTTCCAAAATATCCTCTAAGGAGGTGTTGTTGGTGCGATGCTTCAACCCAGCACCTGCTCTTACTTCAACCCTCGCAGAACCGACCATCGGAGTCGCGGGCCACATCATTTCCGAAATTCGCGTTGAATTCCCGTGCCTCCTCCGCGATATTCTTCACCGCTTCCGTCCGGTCCTTTGGGGCGGGTCGCGAAGCCGAAACGGTCGGGGCGTAGCGTAGTCTGGTATGCGCGCTTGCTTGGGGTGCAAGAGGTCGTGAGTTCAAATCTCACCGCCCCGACCATCCGCCTCCGCAGTATGCTACGGAGAACGGTCGATCCACACCGGACGCCAGTTTAGCTCAGTGGTAGAGCAACGGTTTTGTAAACCGTCGGTCGTCGGTTCAAATCCGACAACTGGCTCCATTTCGAAGCCACGTCAAGGCAAGGAGTTGGAACGGTAGCCGGGTGACTGTTGCACAAACCGGCGCCAGCCTCATGGTGGTTTGTGAAATTCCACGGCGGATTCCGTTGGTCGGCGACGATATACTTTCAGAGATGCGCGACACCGACGTGGAACTGCTCTCACGCTACAGCCAGCAGAATGTCGAGGATGCCTTTACCGAACTCGTACGGCGCCACCTCGGCCTTGTCTATTCCGCTGCTGTTCGCCAAGTACGGTCACCCCAACTCGCCGAGGAAGTCGCCCAATCGGTTTTCCTGGACCTCGCGCGGAGCGCCGGAAGGCTGAAGTCCGACACCGTTTTGAGCGCGTGGCTTTATCAAGTGACGCATCGCACCGCGATTGATGTGGTTCGCCGCGAAACGAGACGCCAGTTGCGCGAACAGATCGCTACCCAAATGAATGCCTTGAATGCGGCCGCCGCCGATTGGACGAACATTGAGCCGTTGCTCGACGAAGCCATGCATGCCCTCAACGATACGGACCGCACCGCGGTCTTATTGCGTTATTTTGAGAATAAATCTCTTCGCGAAGTCGGCAGCCGTCTTGGCATGAGCGAGAACGCCGCGCAAAAACGTTTGTGCCGCGCCCTCGAACGACTGCGCGACTTCTTTGCCAAACGCGGCGTGACGGTCGCCACCAGCGGACTCGTCGTCAGCATCTCCGCTAATGCGATCCAAGCCGCGCCCATCGGATTGGTCGTCACCATTTCGAGCACTGCTGCTCTTGCCGGAGCTAGTCTTGCCACAACCGCAACTTCAACTGCCACGAAAGCCCTTGCCATGACCGCCACGCAAAAGCTCCTTATCGCCGCAACGCTTGTCGCCGCCGTAAGTACCGGACTCTACGAAAGCCACCGAGCATCAGCTTTAAGAAGCAAACTTAAACTACTTCAAGCACAGATGGAGGGTGCGGCCGACCCAAACAAATCGCCACGGACGACCGAGTCCGATGAGAGCGAGCGCGAACTCGCCGCGCTGCGCGCCGACAACAAGCGCCTCAACGTCACCAGCGCCGAATTGCAGAAACTGCAAGCCGAAATTACAGGGCTCCGAAATCAAGCCCGCGACCTTACGCAGCAAAAAACAAGCGACCTCCAACGGGAGAATGCCGCTCTGCGGGACAAAACCAATCAGCTTTGGCAATCGCTCGTCGATTACATCAATAGTTACAGCAATTCGATTCCGGCCGAAAACCGCTGGGCATACTCACTTGCCGAGAGAAACAGGTTTTCATTAGCTCAGTTGGAAGACGGCAGTTATTCTCTGCGTCGCAAGGGTGGTGACGGTACCCAACGAGATTTTTTCGGCGGAAGGTTTACAAGCATAGGTATTGGCGAGAACCATATTTTCGTGCACACAGCTCCTTTCAAAGACGCGGCTGAAGGCTGGAGAATCATCGATCTTCGGTGTGGTGCCGTGAACGGACCGTATGCAGATACCGAATTCATGATTCGCCCGGAAGTGCGCGGGGTCACATTTATGAAACCGGAAGAAGCATGGGCGCTCATGAAATGAACAGAGTGCATGATCGCGACCGACTAGGCCATAAAGTCGGAAACTGGATTGTCGCAGCTGCCATTGTGCTAGCACCACGACGGGGACGACCGCATGCCTGTTTTCCTCCGAATGTTCAACTTCGAGTATGAACAGGACGCGGCGGCGCTGCATGGGCGGAGGCAGGCGACTTCCAAAAGGCACTCGAGTATCAAGAGCAGGCGCTACGCACAGGCTCCCCAACGGAGTCAATGCTGATCCAGATGAAGCACCGAGCTTCCCTCTACAAGGAGTCACATCCATTTCGCGACAATAATGAGAAACCATGAGCCGCTCGTAAGAAC
>DATENK010000784.1:0-5506 GCA_035275085.1 Verrucomicrobiia bacterium
CGAAGCGGCGACACCGCTTTGGCTGCCGTGCGAATGCGCAAGGTCGGCGCGAAGAACATCGGCCACGGAATCGAAAGCGTGTCGCCGCTTCGCTCTGCCACCGCAGCCATATCCAGAGGCCTTAGGGGCGAAAGAATCCACGCTCTCACGAACGCAGCTACTACAGTCCGCCCACGCTCGCGAAAACTCCCTGGCTCGGATTCCAATACGTCCCGCTCGGCGTCACTTGCAACTTCACCGCGCGCACGATGTAAGTCGCCCCCGTTGTGCGACGAACATCGGTAAATTTTGTTCCGGTCAACAACGCCGAGGTGATCCGCACATACGGGCCTGCCGGCCGCGCGGCGCGATACACATGATAACCCGCGACCGCTTCTCCGGACGGCGACCACGTGAGCACCACGTTTGATCCTTGCCGCGCCGCGACGAGGTTTGCCGGAGGCGACACCATGTCCAGCCGAAGCGTCGGATCGCCGAGCAAACCGATGTGCACTCCGCGGCGGTATTGGTTCACTTGCGATTTGTATAGCGTGTTGTTGTTCATCGTCACCTTGGCCGAATAACCAATCGGTTCGCCCAGGCCCATGTGATGCAAATACCAATGTGGTTTGCCGCCCATGCAGCACGTGAGCCCAATCGAGGTCGCCAGCATCGCGCGCATAATATTATCCGTCACGTCCCATTCGCCGAGATGGCTCCCGTAACACATCGAGAACACAGCCTGCGCGTCCTGCCCGATGATGTCACTGCTCCACACGTCGTTGTATAGCCCGTGCGTGCCGAGCTGGCTCATGCTGTCGCCGCCCCCGCCCCCGCACCCGTAAGCCCAAAGAAACTGGCCCGTCGTGATCAGCGCGATCCACCGCTCGCTCGAGGGCGCATTGTCCTGAACATTCGCTTCCACGATCGTTCCCGGGCCCACTAGCGGCGCGAAATTTCGGTAGCCCGTCGCGGCGCTCGCCATGCCGCCTTCGTCGCCGACGCGATTGCCCATCAGCGCTTGCCGCGGAACAGTAAATAATTTATGCCGCCACGCATGGTCCTTGTTCAGGTAATTGCGCAGCATCTCGACTTCGCTCGGCCAGGGCGTGCTCGCGGTCAGTCCCGGCATATTGAAGAAGTCCACGCGTCCAACCATCAGCTCCGCGTCCGACGGCAGATAACTGGGATTCGTGCCCCAGTTGCCGTTCACATCCGCATAAAACGTGTCCGCCGGCATCGGCCGCGCGCCGTGCCCGTCGTATTCCAACGTCCCTGAGTGCTTGATCGGGACATGCCCGAACAGCAAGACAGCATGGACATTCGCTCGATCCGCGTTGTAGTCAGCAATGATCAGGTTACGGACGCTTCCTGCTGTGGCGGTCGGTGAGACATCGTGCCGGATCACCTGCCAGCCATCGCCCATCAGATCGCTTTTCAGCCGCGCCAACTCCGGCGCGAGTTCCGCTGCGTATGTGTCCGCGACTACCAGGATGATCTTCCCCCGCAAGTCCCGCAGCGGCGCGTTGATCCCCGCATAAATGTAGCCGTACCCCGTGTAACCCTGGCCGGCCTTCACGACTTGATATTCGTAATTGCCACCCACGGCCACATTCGGGTCGTTGAAACCGGTTGCCGTACCCGGCAAGACGACGCCGGGCCCCCACGCCGTCGCATTCCGTCCCTTGCGTGACACCGTGTAACTGATCGCTCCATACGGGTCCGGCTCCCACTTCAAACGAATCTTCGGCGGCGAAGTCTGCACCGTCGCGCTGATCTCCACCGCATACACGAACGTGTCATCGGCATGTGCGCAGAGGCTCGCGAGGAACAGGACAGGAAGGAACAAACGCAGCATCATGCATCTGATCGTACAAACGCATGCGCCCGCTAATATGGGGCAAACACCGCAATTTCGGCATTGGATGAATGGATACCTGCTTGAATGAAGTAGGGATTGCGGCGGCTGGACACCGCAATCCAAATTTGTCCCCGCGAACTCACCCGTTTATGTCAAAGAATGATTAAATTTCCTGAGCACAATTTTTTTCCGCAAGTCGCTGCAAGTGAATCTCCTGAATTGAATCGGCCAAACGCGCGAAAGGACGCGAAAATCTCTTTCAGATGAGATCCCAAGGAACGCAGAGAAAAGCCGTTTTCACATTTTTTTGGCCGTACAAGCCCGTAAAGGGCCGCTACTAGGCCGTACAAGATGGTCAGCGGTTATCACATTTTGCTGGTCGAGGTGCGTCGGAGTAGCGGCGACGAGGTTTAACACGGGGGACACAGAGTTCACGGAGAGCACAGAGCAATCTGCGGTTTTTGCAATTCTTAGCGGACATAACTGAGCATAGCCGGACATAGGCGGGCTAACCGGACGCTTGCAACCGCGAATAGATGGGAAGCTCAGATTTGACGGACTTAGCCGATTTGACTGAAAGGGCCTGCTCTGGATGATCGAGCTCATCGGGGAATAGTATACCGATCAGGATATCGGTATCAAGAGTTTCGGTGAGACACGAATTTCACGAAGGCGCACAAATTCGAGCGGGTTCGGCAATGCGTGACAGGACTCGTTCAACAGGAGGCTACTATGGATCAACCTCGAAAGTGTATTGTCTTGTAGACCCTTGGAACCATAGCAAACCGAGTTCAATACATATGCGTCTCAGGCGTTTCAATACGAAGTTCGGTTCCGGCTTTGACAATACCCAAACGCGCAAGCGGCTTATTTCATCCGGAATCGACGCATCCAATGTAAAAGAATCATGGCTTCCCAGAGGCCGTGATCGCGGCCGTACGCTTAGAGCCTTTGGCGAATCGCCTGACGAGTTGGTGCACTCTTCCCATTGGCCATCGCTTGCAATCCTCTTGATCCCTACGATAACGAAATGCGTTCGGCTAGAAACGTTGGTGAGCATCACTGTAACTTTTTTCGCTCTTCCATTCTCTTGCACGATCTTGTTCGTAATTACGACATGGAATGGGTTGCGTTCGCCAACAAGGCTCACGATCGTCACGACCGTGGCTAATCCAACCGCGAGACCGAGGGTCCATGCTAAAATGTTCCGCGGGTGCGCCATAAACTAAAATCTCCCGTCAGGGCGGCACGTCCACTTGGCTTTCAGGTGTCTTCAAGCGTGCTCGAAACACGACGTGCAGCGCTGCAAGCGTCAGCGTCCATACTGCGAAGAACTGAGCGTTAACTAACGCCTCCTGTGCACCGGACATACCTTTTGGCAATAGTAATCTCCGACTCAACGAGAAGGCGGCGATGCTCAACAGGGTGCCGATGAATCCGAGCGATGCTCGTCGCCAAACGCCAAACCATTTAATTGCAAAGGTCAGCGCGCCGGCAGTTGCCGCAGCCGAAAGGAATCGCGGGAAAAATGGCACATACAAAGCAAGCACGACTGCGGCTGCCAAGGCAACGGGCGCGAGATACATTGATAACCTCAGGCTGTTCATGCACTCATAGTCTAACGGTGATTGTCACCAATAAAATCATCGTACCTGAATCCGCTGGGTGTGATCTGGCGATTCAACATTGGTTCGCTTTATCTCTGGGTCTCCGGGCTTCAATGCCCTGAAAAGCAAGTCTGCGCTGCCCATGTGCTGTCCGATCACCGGGTCTTTAGCGTCACTAGACACCGGAACCATAACCAAGCCGCGCGCTGTGCACCACGCATTCGCTTCTTTATACACCGCCGCTTTTGCGGCCCCCGCCGTGCCGAAGCCAGAGACTGACCGTGAAATTAGGTAAGTGTCCGGCCCTGCCGGCACCACGCCTGTCGAACACCCGGTGATGAAAACGTAGACGGCAAAAATGATGGAATCGCCGATTATTCTGAGTAGTGACTTTTTCCGTTTCATCTCGAAGGAATCGTAAACTGAGCATCCCCAGGGTCAAACGCAAACCCTCCGGACAGCTTTGTGCGTCGACGCATCTTTTAAGGCGCATGCACCCTCGCTACTACTGGCGCTTGCTCGGGTGTTAATCGCGATCTTCACGTGAGAACGCAACCTGAACCGTAATGGCGGACATCTGGTTGAACTCGAGTATTAATGAGACCTGCTTGCGAAAGGAATCAGGAGGATAGGACCGAACTGAAAAGAATTTCGAATCTAATATTTGAAATTGAGACGGTTTGGATTCGCGATTTGCAATTGCGTTGAAGAGGCTGAGGACGAGGCGGGAAGGCCCTCGGAACTTGGCCGGTCGAGAGACCGGCGCTACCCGGGATGGGGCGGATCACGATCAGGATTAAGATTACGATTAAGATTAGGATCAGGCAGAATTGACTTTGAGGGGCGGGTCGGACACTCTTGGCGGCATGGCTAAACCGGCTTTGGGCCGTGGCCTTGGCGCTTTGCTCGGTGGAACGGCAGCCGTTCCAAAACCGGTCGCGCCAGAGCAGCCCGCAACGAGCAACGTTTCCTCCGCTCCGCCAGGCGAGCGGGTGATTCGCGTGCCGTTGGACCGGATTCGCCCTTCGCCCTTCCAACCGCGCAAGGAATTCGCTCCCGAAGCGCTGAACGACCTCACGGAATCGATCAAGGCGCAAGGGATCATCCAGCCGCTGCTCGTCCGGCAACGGGGCGAACACTATGAATTGATCGCGGGCGAACGCCGCTGGCGCGCGGCGCAATTGGTCGGGTTGTTTGAAGCGCCGGTGATCGTGCGCGAAGCCGACGACACGGCGGTTCTCGAACTGGCGCTGATCGAAAATCTCCAACGCGAAAATTTAAATCCGCTGGAGGAAGCGCAAGGCTACGCCGAATTGATTTCTCGCTTCAATCTCCGTCAGGAGGACGTGGCCGCCAAAGTCGGGAAGAGCAGAGCATGGGTGGCCAACGCCTTGCGCCTGTTGAAGCTGCCCTCTGAAGTTCAGGCGTTTGTTCGCGAAGGCCGCCTTTCAGTGGGTCATGCGAAAGTGATCCTTGCGTTGGAACAATCAGTCGAACAGCGTCTTGCGGCCGAACGTATTCTGAAGGACGGCCTGAGCGTCCGGTCGGCCGAAGAGCTCATTGCCAAAATCCAGCAGAAGCAGCCAATCGTTATTCCGGATGCTTCGGCTGGCGCGAAGAAATCCGCGCCCGCTGCCAACGCCCATGTTCAGGACCTCGAGAATCGTTTGCGCGAGCGGCTCGGCACCAAGGTGCAGCTCAAATACAAGAATGGCAAAGGCGCACTGGACATTCGCTTCTTCTCAGATGACGAACTCGAACGGCTGTTGCAGATTCTAGGCGTTCGGATGGATTGACGATGGAACCAGAGGAGTTTCGGGAACAATGCGCAGTCAAGTTGCTCAAGCTCGTTGAGCCGGCGACCCATCTTCGCGCCTTCCTCGGCCTGGATGGCTTCGTAGACGAAATCATCCGCATGGTCGATAAGCGCGACTCGGCGGAATCTTTTCAGGCGATTGCGACCATGACGAAACTCGCGGAGCGCATCGCCGCCGCCGCCGGCAAAAGCACCAATATCGAACGGGTGGTTGAGCGCACCAAACTCGGGGGCAACGGCCCG
>DATENK010000785.1:0-14170 GCA_035275085.1 Verrucomicrobiia bacterium
TTTTACAATCATCTCGAATCAGTTGAATAATTCTAAGCCCCTGCATTGCCCGGACGACGAAAAACGCAAACGCGCAACCCAATTTGCACAATTGGCCGCAAAAAATATTAGCTATTTTCTGAGAGTTGACGCCTGGCAAACAAACCCGGAATTGATCCTTACGGGTGACCGCAATCTATGCATCAACGGCCGCCCGGCGTACCGACTGGTCCAAATCGACAATCCGTCCATCATCACCTGGGGTCCGAACATTCACAAACAGCAGGGCAATATTGGCTTAGTCGATGGGAGTGCACATCAAGTGACGGACCTGATGCTGCAGAAAGCATTAAAGGCACACGGTATCAGCCTGAACCGTTTCGCAATTCCATGACCGTCAAATTTAATGCTCGGACCGGGGCTGTGTCCGAAGGGCCAGCCGCAGCAGCTTCGAACGCGCAAAGACGTTCGCGCATTCTGCGACTGGCGCTGCGCGCCCAGCCGTGGTCCGGTGTATGCCGTGCGTTCACAGCGGTTGAACTTCTCTTCCGGATCGCGACGCCGTCAATCGTCGCGGTGGTGCTCCCTCGCATCGCGCATACAGGATGCAAAACCAAGCGCGTGACGTGCGGAAGTAACCAGAAGCAGATCTTTTTGGCCTTCCGGACGTGGGCGAACGACCATGGAGAAAAGTTTCCGATGGAACTTATCAGTAGCCACGCCGGCAACCGCGAGGCGGCTACGCAAGGGCTGCCGCTCGCTGGTTTTGCGATGATTTCAAACGAACTGAATAGTCCAAAGCCCTTAACCTGTCCGGATGACTTGAAGCGAAAATCTGTGCCTGTGTTTGCACAATTGACGTCGAAAAACCTGAGCTACTTTCTGGGTCTAAAGGCTTCTGTGACTAATCCCACCTCAATCCTAACCGGTGACCGCAACGTATGCGTGAATGGCTCGCTCACAAACGGGATTGTGGAAGTCCGGAATCCTTCGGCTGTTGCATGGGGATCGGCTACACATAAAAATGAAGGTTATATCGGTTTAGCGGATGGCAGCGCTCATCAGGTCACCGACGGGTTGCTCCGGAACGCGATCCAAGCCACCGGCCTTGCCACCAATTCCCTCGCGATACCGTAATGTGGCCAGTTGTCATTCGAGAATTGCGAGTAGGGGCGCGTGATCGTTGGAACAACTGGTATCGTGTACTCGCCGCGGCGGCGATCATCTTCATCGGCTGGTTCATGAAACTATTCGACCCGAACACGGACGGCCGCAGCCTGTTCACAACCGTTCATCAGGTTCTGCTTTGCGTCATTTGGATTTTCGTCCCCTTGGCGACGGCGGATTGCATCAGCAGGGAACGACGGGAAGGCACTTTGGGCCTATTATTCCTCACGCCGCTGAAAGCGTGGCACGTCGTCGTCGCCAAGAGTCTCGTTTACGCGAACCGCGCGGTTTTTATGTGGCTCGCTGCTGTCCCGGTGCTGGCGCTTTCGTTTCTCATGGGTGGTATTACGAAATGGGAGGTGCTGAGTTCGGTGCTCATTCACTTTTCGAGTCTGTGCTGTGCGCTGGCTGCTGCCATTCTCATCTCCTCGTTCTTTACGGAGTGGGGCCGCGTTACGGTTGCCACTGCGCTCGCTGCAGCCCTGATGTTTGCGGGATACGTGTCCATGCAATTCTGGATCGGATCGATTGCTTGCTTCAAGCTGGGGTTGATGGCGGGTCAGGATTTTTGGGATTTTGCGCTGGCTTCCACCGCGCTGCTCGCCAATTGGGGCGGCGAGCCTGGTTGAATGCCACGGGGGGAGGAACGCCGGCCTTCCTCGCAATGTGGGCGAGATGGATGGCAGTCCCTTGCGCAATCTCCCTTCTGCTGCTCCTGGCGAGTGTCGTCGCTAGCGGCCTAATCATCCGGCGCACAATTACTGCCGAAGGACGGGAACCCTCGCGTGTTGTGCGGATTGGCACCACAATCCTGTTGCCACAGCTCTTTAGAAAATGGTCGCGCCGGCGACTCCAGCGGAATCCCGTGGGCTGGCTGGAAGAACGCACCTGGACTGCGCGCACGGTGCAATGGAGTTGGCTGGCGGTAGTGATTTCGTTTTATCTTGTTCCTCCCGACCGGTGGAGAAATTCGATCTACGATTACACCAGCGTTCACCGTTTGATCGGCTGGGGGTTGCTCGCCGCACTGGCGTTGACTGCGGCGGGGAGCCTGAGGCGCGAGCGCGAGAACGGTATGCTCTCGCTATTATTAATCACGCCGCTGCAATCAGACTCTATCGTCATGGGCCGCGTGAAAGGCCTGTGGGCGCAAATCCGATGGGCCACCGTCCTCTTCGTTGGCGGCTGGATTTATCTGCAAGGCTTTTCCCGTGGGTACCTGGATTGGTTCTGGATGCTGTTCTTTACCGTCAGCTATTTCACGTTGCCGGTCACCGGCCTGTACTGTTCACTTTGGCGCAAATCGTATTTTGCAGCCGTGCTCTGGACTTTGTTTCTCGGAATTCTGTACCCGCTGGCGATGGCCTTTCTCTGGACGCTAATCATCATGTTGGTGGTCGGAGGTTTCCGCGGCACTTTCTGGCCGATCGCGCTGGTCGCGGCCGCCCTTGTGCAGATCGGCATAGCATGGATTCGAGGACGAGAACTGATCCGCAAATTGGAATCCCGGTGCTTCGCATTCTGACATGCCGGGAACGCGTGCCTGTGGATAATAATTATTAGCAAAAAATACGCAAAATAGTTGTTGTCAAACGCTTGGAATTTCTCCTAATGTCCGCGCAAATGCACCGTTTGGTGCGTGAGCAACCAAAATTGCGAATGCTCCAACATACGAACCAAAACAGAACCAAAACATCACACACCTCAGGAGGAACTATGAGAGTACAAAAATGGACGTGGGGTCTGGCCGCCGCAGGGTTGGTCAGCCTGCCCGCGTTAGTCATCGCCGAAGAACAGCCAAGTCCCATTTTGACGGCGCTGTCTTCGACTACCATCAGTGGTTACGTGGACGTGTCCGCCCACTGGAACCCCGGCTCGGGTAATGCCAACAATCCGCCGCCCTACATCTACAATCAGAACAAGAGCGACGGCTTCAACCTCGACAAGGTCAAGCTGCGCATCGAACGCCCACTCGACGAAGCTCAATGGGCGGCCGGCTATCGCGCCGACCTCTTATTCGGGCCGGATGCGAATGTGTTCGCGACGCAGAGCACGTTCAACCGCGCGGACTTCGCCATACAGCAAGCGTACGTGGCGTTACGCGCGCCGGCTGGCAACGGCCTCGACCTCAAACTCGGCGTGTTCGATTCCATCATCGGCTACGAAAGCCATGACACGGGAAACAACCCTAACTACACCCGCTCATACGGCACCACCATCGAGCCTCACACGCACACGGGATTGCTCGCAACGTATCAGTTGCTTGATTCCCTGGGTGTCGCCGCAGGTATTGCAAACACGCTGGTTCCGCCGATCAACCTCCGGTCACCGCGCGCAGAATCGCACAAGACCTACATGGCCTCGGCAGCGTTCACCATCCCCGAAAGCGTTGGCTTCCTCGCGGGCTCCTCGGTATATGCGGGCTTTGTCGAAGGGTTCGGCGGCAGCACTGACGAAGACCAGGCCAACTTTTACGTCGGCGCGACGCTGAATACGCCCGTCGCCGGGGTCAAGTTCGGCGGCGCTTTCGATTATGTTGCTGACTTCGCCGGAGTGAACGGCGCAGATGCGCGCACATACGCTGTGTACGCCTCGTTCGCAGCCACCGAAAAGATGAGCCTGCATGCCCGCGCCGAATACGCCGATGTCGACGATCTCGTCGGCGGCGATATTTTCGCGCTCACCGGCACGCTGGAATACGACCTCTGGCGCAACGTCCTCAGCCGCCTCGAAGTGCGCTGGGATCACTCCGCCTCGGGTGACGACATGTTCGGCGGCAGTACTACCACGCCGTCGCGTAAAAACGAATTCCTCGTGGCCGCGAACTTCATCTATAAGTTCTAAGCGATCAGGTCACGGACAAATTGCAAGGGCGCGCGAAAGCGCGTCCTTTTTGTTTACCACCCCTTTTCGCCGCGTTTAACACGCTCGCTCCATCTGCCGATGACCCAATTAGGCCCCGAATGGCCGCCGGCTTATGCGCTATCAACGAGTTCTCCGGTTGCCCTGCGATAACATTCGCAGCGGCATCAGTTTGAAGGCGACGCTTGATGCGGCCTTGAAGCAATTACTTGAAGCGCTTTTCAAATCCTCGGACGGATTCAAAATTCAATTGGGCGACCATACCGGCGGGCATTTGCGCGCCATTATCACCCGCGGCGAAGAGAAGATCGAAGTGGAGGGGTGTTACGGCCAGAACAGCAATTTTGCGGATGGCAAGAAAGTCTCCTTCGTTTCGTACACCGTCCGCGCCGAGGCCGTGCTCGGTTCGGGAAACAGCGGCCCAGTGAACCCAAGCGAAAATGCAGAAGTGATCGGCAAAATCGCCGGCGTCGTTCTCTCCGTCGCGCTGTCTTGCGCGGTGATATCTTCTCTCCTTCACAAATCAGGAAAGTTCATTTTCTGTCTGCCAATATTTGTCGCCTTCATCTATGCGGGAAAACTCCTCGGCGTTAGGGTTGCCCGAACCTTCGTCGGCGCAACTCAGGGCAGCACCGCCATTTCGTCCAAAGGCACCGCCCAGGCCAGCCCCGTCTGGAAACGCCTCATCCACGCCATCGAGACGGTGACCAGCGGGTACCCGACCGCCTAAAGCGGACTTCCAACGAAACGATCTTGGACGGCCCGCGCCATTCCGCTAATTTCGGCGCGTATGAAAATCGCCGTTATAGGCGCAGGCGCGATGGGCAGCGTGATTGGCGGGTTGCTCGCCAAGGCCGGCAATGATGTCACGCTGATTGATGTTTGGCGCGACGCGATCAACGCGATCAACGCCAAAGGTTTGCGCATCAACGATGACGTGGTGAAAGTCCGCGCTACCGACAAGCCGGCGGAAGTTGGCCAGGCAGATTTGGTGCTTGTATTCGTAAAATGCTACCACACGGAGAGTGCCGTCAGAAATGCCTTGCCGCTGATCGGCCCTGATACCGTCGTGCTCTCGCTTCAGAATGGCTGGGGCAATGGTCCGCGCATCGCAAAAATCGTGGGCGACGACAAACTTCTCATCGGCGTGTGTTATCACAGCGCCACCGTCGCAGGGCCAGGACAGGTGTTGCACGTCGGTAAAGGGATGACTTTCATCGGCGAGTTGACGGGCAAGGTCAGCAAACGTCTCACGCAGGTTACCGAAACGTTCCAGCAAGCCGGTATCGAGGTCACGCCAACATCCGAGGTCCTCAAAGAAATTTGGTCCAAGCTCGCCCTCAATGCGTGCACACTGCCCACTTCCGCGCTCTTGCGCTTTTACGCCCCGCAACTCGTGCAGCATGAACCCATGATGGACCTGATGAAGGAATTGCTACAGGAGGTGATCGCCGTCGCGCGCGCACAGAAGATCCCCCTCGACTTCAATGAGCGCTGGGGCGCGATCACGGGCCTGCTGCGCCGCTGCGCGCCGACCGCCAAATCCTCCATGCTTCAGGACGTGGAGAAATCGCGTCGCACAGAAATCGACGTCATCAACGGCGCCATCGTCGAGGCTGGCGAGCGCTTAAATATCCCTGTCCCGTACAATCGTGCCATGGTTTCGATGGTCAAATCGCTGGAGGGCACGTTCAAATGAGCGTTCGGCTCCGACGCGCAAAGCGCGGCGATGCCGCCACGTTTGTGAAGCTTGTCATCGCCCTCGCTGAATTTGAAAAACTGAAACCGCCGGATGCCGCGGCACGCAAGCGCCTGATCAAAGACGGCTTTGGCCCCCGCCCGAAATTCGAACCATGGCTCGCGTATTGGGCCGACGAATCCGAGCCGGCGGGTTATATGATCCTGGTCGATTTGTATTCGAGCTTTGAAGCGCGGCCCACGCTGTATCTCGAGGACCTTTTCGTCCTTCCCGAATATCGCGGACGAGGCGTCGGCAAGGCCATGATGCGCCGCTGCATTGACCTCGCCTGGAAGCGCGGGTGCGGCCGCATGGAATGGACGTGCCTCGATTGGAACACTAAGGCGCAGAAATTCTATCACAAGCTCGGCGCCCGCAAATTGTCCGAGTGGTACTTGTATCGCCTCAACCGGGAGCAAATGAAGCCATGACCAGGATCAGGTTTTTCGGGGTCGCCGCCTATGAATTAATTACCCCTGACGGCAAACATATCCTCGTGGACCCGTTTATTGATGAAAACCCTGGTTGCCCGATCAAATCCCAGCAACTCGAACGCGTGGACCTGATCATTGTGTCGCATGCGGCGATGGATCATCTCGGCGACACTGAGGCTATAGCGCGTAGAACCGGGGCGCCTGTGATCTGCGGGGGAGAGGTAAAGGCTTATCTCACCGCAAAAGGAATCTCCGACAAACAAATTCGTGCCACCACCTGGGGCATTGCCGTCGAAGTCGCCGGCATCAAAGTCCAACCCATCGAATGTCATCATTGGTCCCAGATTCGCATGCCGGACGGCGCCTTCGTTTCCGGTGTGCCGATGGCGTTCGTCATTTACGCCGCGCCCGATGTGCGGTTTTACCATTACGGCGACACTGCGATCTTCAGTGACATGCAACTACAGGCCGAACTGTATCAACCTAACATCGGCTGCGTCGGTATCGCCAATCCGGTCGAGATACTGCATCGCTGGCCCATGCCCGGCCGCATGCTCACCGCCGAGATGAGCCCGCGCGAAGGCGCACTCGCCGCCCAATGGCTGGGGCTCGATACTGTCTTTCCCTGTCATTACATCAACCCCGACTGCGATGAGGTGCGCGAATTTGATCAACAATTGGAACAAGCCCGCAAGAAGGGTAAGCGTGTACCCAAATCCGTCGTGTTGAAGCCCGGGGACGTATATGAATGCTGAATTTTATGACGGAGACACCGAGGACCTGCAGATGAATCTTTTTTCTTCTCCGTCTTCTCCGTGCCTCCGTGGTAAAGATCGATCCCAATGAAAGCCGCCATCTTTGACGCCCCCAAAGCTATGCACGTCGGCGACTGGCATACGCCCGTACCGGGCCCCGACGAAGTCCTCGTCAAAGTCAGAGCCGCCGGCATTTGCGCGGGTGACATGTACATCTTTCAGGGCAGGAACCCGTACGCAAAATATCCGGTGATCGGCGGCCACGAGATTTGCGGTGAGGTCGATGGAAAACTGGTCGTCGTTGAACCCTTCGTCGGTTGTGGCAAGTGCTATCCCTGCCGCATCGGCAAATCCAATTGTTGCGCCAATCTCAAAGTACTTGGCGTCCATTCTGATGGCGGTTACGCCGATTACATGGTCGCACCCAAGCGGAACATTCATCCCGTGCCGGACGGCCTTTCCCCGATGTGGGCATCATTCGCCGAGCCGCTCGCCATCGGCGTGCAATCGTGCCGTCGCGGCGCTCTGCGCGGCGGCGAAGTGATGCTGATCCTTGGTGCGGGTCCTATTGGGCTTGCCTTGATCGAAGTTGCCAAAGCCAAAGGTGCCCGCCCGGTCGTAACCGATGTGCTGGATGCGCGGCTTGAGTTCGCCCGCGAACTCGGGGCCGAGGCATTAAAGGCGGATGACACGCTTTTGCAGAAGGTTCTCGATCTCACGAACGGCGAAGGCGCACCAGTCGTGATCGAGGCTACCGGCAACGCTAAAGCCATGGAATCAACGGTCGATCTCGTGGCCGCTGGCGGCAGGATTGTGATCGTTGGCCTCGTCAAAAAAGGAACAATGGTGAGCTTTCCGGGCCTGGACTTTACGCGCAAGGAAATGACAATCGTGGGCTCGCGCGCGTCCGTGAATTGTTTTCCCGAAGCCCTTGAGTTGCTCGCGTCAGGAAAGATTCGTTACCCGAAAGTGGCCAGCGAATTCAGCCTTTGGGATGCACCGAATGTCTTTGCGAAACTCGATGCCAACCCCGCCGCCGTCCACAAAGGAGTGTTGCTCACATGAAACTCTACACCTTCATCGCTGACGGACCGCCTCGGCTCGGTGTCGCGATCAAAGACCAAATCATCGACCTGGCCGCTGCGGCAGCGGCGATGCGCCCCCCGCGCCACTTGCCCGCTGACATGCTCGGCTTCCTGCAAATGGGCGAGGCCAGTTTAATTCCCGCGCGCGAGGCCCTTGCGTTTATGCAAAAACGCCCCGCCCTTCCCGTCGGCGTGCAGGTCTCGCACCTGTTCGAGACGGTAAAGCTCCTCGCGCCCATTCCACGCCCCGGAAAAATTCTCTGCTCGGGCATCAATTATCGCGGCCACATGGAAGAGAATCCCGGCGCAAAACTGCCGACCGAACCCTTTTTCTTTTCCAAGCTGCCCAGCGCGGTCATTGGCCCGGGTGAACCGATCATCCACCCCAAATTGTCCAGGCAAGTCGACTACGAAGTCGAGTTTGCGGTCGTCATTGGCAAACGCATGAAACGCACCCCCAGGAACGAAGTGCTCGATTGCGTCGCCGGCTACACCATCCTGCATGACGTTTCGGCGCGCGACGTGCAATTCAAGGACAACCAGATTACCCTCGGCAAGAACTTCGACAGCTTTTGCCCGATCGGCCCGTGCATCGTCACGAAGGACGAATTGCCCGATCCCGGCAACGTTCGGCTGCGTTCCTTCTTGAATGGCAAAGTGATGCAGGACGGCACCACCGCCGATTGGGTCTTTCCGCTGCCCGAACTCCTGGGACGCCTGTCCGATATCATGAGCCTCGAGCCCGGCGACGTAATCAGCACCGGCACGCCCGCCGGAGTCGGGGTCTTTAGGAAGCCGCAGGTCTTTCTGAAAGCGGGCGATCTCGTGCGACTTGAGATTGACGGCATCGGCGCTCTTGAAAACCCTGTCGTCGCGGACTGAACCATCCGTATGCCCTAAAAATTACGTCGTCCTCTCGCGCCTGTGCCATATGCACTCTAAATATCGGGCCGGTTAAGAACCCCCGCATGCTTATCTGCAAATAATTCACTGGGGTTTGCACCCTATTCTTTACGCCATGAATTGGATTGTGTTCAGGTGGCCGAGTTGGCAGAATAACACCATCCAAAAGACAGCGGGACTTCAGCGGGGTTCCTCACCTCCGGGTCTGTCTTTTAATATGCTCGCGGCGGATTTATCTGGTCCGGCCGCGAGTTTTTTTCCGTCGAAGGAGCCTTGAAAATTAATATCTGGAACGGCCGCCGCCCGAACGACCGCCGCCGTCACGCGGTCGGTCCTCGCGTGGGCGGGCCTCGTTTACCGTTATTTTGCGTCCGTTCCACTCGGACCCGTTAAGGGCTTTAATGGCGGCATCGGCGCCTTCTTTGGTTTCCATGGTCACAAAGCCGAAACCGCGCGGCCGTTGACTGACTTTGTCCATCACGAGAACAGCTTCGGCGACTGGACCGTGCTTGGAGAACGCGTCCTGAAGATCGTTTTCCGTGACGTCAAAGGAGAGATTACCGACGTATAGTTTTGTACTCATAAGAATTTCTAAGCTGGCGAGTCGCCTAAGCCGCCCGCAGGATAGGCCGGAGGCGTTACAATGCAAGTTATTATCCGGGCGTCCCATCGGAACCCCCCGAACATTTTCCCGCCACTGAGAGGCACGGCCTTCGTTCAAGGTTCGGCGGGCACGTTCTGTGTCTTGCCGTTGGACAAGCCGGGGAAGGTTTGTCTCAGGAATGATAATAACCGGCGGCAGACTTTGCCGTCGAAGGCCTCGTAACGCTGGCCGTCACCCCCGCTCTGGCGCAAGAGGATTGAGAGTGGGAGTTAGCATTAGGATTAGGATTGGCGCGGATTGCCAAGGGTTTGCTGTCGTTTTGGAGGGATTTGCCGCTCTGACTGAAAATACCCCATTGGCACTGTCCGTGCTCAGAAGCGCCGCGATATGGCATTGCCATTCCTAAGTCGCACCGTGAAGAGACCGGACCAGATTGTCGCTGTCGATCTGGGCGGGCGCACTACTAAAGCGGTGCATTTACATCGCCGGGACCAGAGTTACGGCTTGGCGAGCTTCGCAGTGCTGGACGCGCCGATCTACGAGCGCGCTTACGCTCCCGAAGTCCTCGCGGAGCATCTCAAGAATGTTCACAAAGCCCTCGGTGGCAGTCGCACCAAGTCGCTCGCGCTCGCGATTGGGGTCAGCGACGCGATTTTTCGGCAGGTCGAACTGCCGCTCATGCCCGCGGACGAAGTGCGCGCCATGCTGAAGTATAATTCGAAGAATTATCTCCAGCAGGAACTTCCGGACCACGTGTTCGATTGTTATTTTCTCGCCCCGTCGCTCAAGAACGCTGGCGGCGGCGACAAAGGTTTGCCTGGCGCCCAGAAGCAGCGCGCGATGGTCGGAGCGGCGAAGAAGCAGATCGTGGATGATTTGCTTACCGCCATGAGGACCGCGGGCTTCATCGGGGAGCAAGTGGTGCCAGGAATTATTGGGCCCGCGAATTCGTTCGAACTGGCCGAACCGGAATTGTTTGCCAAAGAGGTGGTCGCGCTCGTGGATGTGGGATTCAAGAATACGAACATCGTGATTCTGGATTGCGGCGAGATTCGCCTGAACCGGGTCGTTGCCATTGGCGGCGATCGGTTGACGAGCGGTTTGTCTGACGCCATGGGGATCAGTTACCTGGAAGCTGAAAACATCAAAGTAGGGATGCCGACGGAAGTACAAACGAATCTCGAACCTTTGATATATCCGCTCGGCCGCGAATTGCGCGCCTCGCTTGACTTCTTCGAGCACCAGGAAGACAAGACGGTTTCGCATGTATTCCTTTCGGGCGGTTCTGCCCGAAGTGATTTCGTTGTTCAAGCTATCCAGGCGGAGCTCGGAGTGCCGTGCCAGAGTTGGAACCCGGCAAAGGCGCTGCGTATTGAACTGGATTCACAAAAGGGCGGAGAGCTGGAACAAGTGGCGCCGCAACTCACCGTTGCGATTGGCGCCGCAGTGTCCGGGCTGAATTGAAGTTATATGCCGATTCGAATCAACCTGCTCGCGGAAGCGCACGCGGCCGAAGAAATGCGGCGGAAGGACCCGGTCAAACGCGGGATCTACGCCGGCGCGTTCATTGTGTCCTGCGTATTGGTTTGGGCGTTGACCCTGCAACTGAAGATCGTTGCGGCCAAGCACGAGCTCAGTACGCTCGAGGTCCAATGGAAGAAGATTTACAAGGATTACCAGGTGGCGGTCGAAAAGCGGCGTCAGTCACTGGAAGTCGAGCAGAAGCTTGCGGCCTTGCAGGCGTTGAACACGAACCGATTCCTCTGGGGCAACGTGTTGAACGCCTTTCAACAGACGCTCAATAACGTCGACGACGTGCAGGTGGTCCGCTTCAAGACGGAACAAGCCTATCATTTGCAGGAGGAGATCAAGCCTCGCACCAACAGCACCTCGGTGGTTCCGGGCAAACCGGCCAGTTCGACCGAGCGCGTGACGATCACGGTGGAAGCGGTCGATTTCAGCGCGCCGCCCGGCAATCAGGTGAACCGCTACAAAGAAGCCATCGCGAGTGTGGATTATTTCCAAAAGCACCTGCAAAAGACCAATGGCGTGCTGCTCACGACGTTGTCGCCGCCCCAGACGTCCGCGGCGAGCAAGAATCCGTTCGTGAACTTTACGCTGCAGGCCTATTTCCCGGAAAGATCGCGCTTTTAACATGAAGAAGTTATCCAAAGAAAAACGTGATCAACTGATCCTGTGCGCGATTGGGACCGTCGCGGTCGTCGCAGGGCTGTGGTACGGGCTGATCAGCAGCATGCGGCAAGGCATGGAGTCGATGGCCAAGCAGACCGACGAAAAGAAAACCAAGGTGGTCAATGCGCAGCGGCTGGTGAATTCGACCTCCGATTTGAAGAAGGGGCTTGAACAAGCCACGGCGAAGCTCAGCGTCCTGGAAGAGAGCATGGCCGCCGGCGACATGTATTCGTGGATCATTTTGCGCGTGAACAAATTCCGCGAGGACCGGAAGGTGGAGATTCCGCAGTTCAGCCGCGAAGTGCGCACTGAGGTGGGCATGTTCCCAAAGTTTCCCTATAAGGCCGCGGTATTCACGGTGCGGGGCACGGCGTTTTTTCACGACCTCGGCAAATTTATCGCCGACTTCGAAAACGCGTTTCCGCAAACCTATTTGCAAAACATCGAGATGGAGCCCGCGAGCAACACCAGCGCGAACGCCGCGGGCGGGGCGCATCCGGAGTTGCTCACGTTCAAAATGGAAATTGTAACGCTCATCAACCCGAACAGTTTGTAGGCCGCTCATGAAGAACAACAGACATATACAGTTTGCGAGCGCGATACTTTTTGCGTTTCTGTGCCTCACCTCGGCGCGCGCCGCGGAGGCGCCTCAATTGAAAGTGGACGTGGTCCCCGGGCAATCGTCTCCTTTCATTTCCGTCTTTTCTGACAACCGCAGCTATGGCAAAGACCCATTTTTTCCAAAATCGCGCCGGCGCGAAATCGCTCCGGTGGTTGCGACGAATCTCGTGTTGCAACCGGGCGAACTTCCTCCCGGAATGGTTTTGAAAGGATTGTCCGGCACGAAGGACAAGCCGCTGGCAATTATTAATAATTACACGTTCGCCGAAGGCGAGGAAGGGGAGGTCCGAGTGGGCCACCAGATCTACCGCATCAAAGTTGTTGAGATTAAAGAACGGGCGGTGGTCATCAGCGTCAATGGCACCCCGCCCCGCGAACTCGCATTACGACAAGGCTTATAGAATTTCAAACAAACACCCCTCACCCTATGAAACACAAACTCATAACGCTCGTTCTGAGCATCGCCACTACCGGCCTGGTCAGTTTTGGCCAGGATAACACCCCTCCACCCGCGGCGGTCGATCAGGCCCCCGTCCTCGCGCAGGCTGATAAGCCCGCAGGACAGACCAAGCCCGCCACACAACCCAACGGACAACCCGGCGCTCCGGAAGAAGTCGTGCCTCTCATCGTCATCGATGAAGTCCCGCTCACCGACGCCATCCGTAACCTCGCGCGCCAATCGAACCTTAACTTCCAATTCGATCCGCGCATCACCTCGAGCAACCAGCCCACCGTCAGCATTCGTTTCGAGAATGTGACCGCCGGCGAAGCCCTCCAGGCTGTGCTGGAGAACTATAACCTGATGCTCATCCGCGATCCGCGGACGCGTATTGCCCGCATCACGGTCCGCGACCCCAAGGCCGACGAACCGCTGTATTCGCGCATCATTCAGGTCAAATATAGTGATCCGACCAACCTGATCACCCTCGTGCGCTCGACCTTGTCGCCGCGCAGTTCAGTGATGGCCGACGCCCGCACCGCCCAGCTCATCGTCACCACGACGGAGAAAGAAATGGACGGCGTAATTGCGTTGGTTGAGAAACTGGATACGCCTACGCGCCAGGTCTTGATCGAAGCGCGCCTGTTGGAAACCTCGAAGAACCCGACTACCATCAAAGGAATTGATTGGAGCGGGACCTTTGCGGCTCAGCAAATCTCCATGGGTAACAACCGCCAGTTCTTCCCGGTGCAAAACAGCCGCAGCGAACGGCCCCCGCTCGCGACCGAGTGGCCCAGGATCCTCGTTGGCCCCGGCAACCCTGCCCTCGCGTTCCTCAATGCTGATGGCTTGAGCGCTGTCCTTTCGCTATTGAACACGGACACCGAGACCGAAGTCGTGGCGACCCCGCGCGCCGTAACTTTGGACAACCAGGCCGCCACGCTGACGGTCACTCGCGCGTTCCCGATCTTTACGGTGACACCCGGATCGGCCAACAGCCCTGCTGGTGCACAAATTACTTACACGAACCTTGGCGTGATCCTGAACGTCACTCCGCGCATCGCGGCCGACAACAGCATCTCGCTGAAAGTCATTCCTGAAGTGTCCAACATCGACGGCCGCGACGAACAGGTCATCTTTGGTCTGGAAACGTCGGCGAATATTTACGCCATCCGGCGCATTGAGACGCATGTGCTCATCCCCAGCGGCAACACGCTGGTCATGGGCGGCTTGATCAATGATTCCAAGACCAAGTCCTGGACCAAAGTGCCGATCCTGGGCGACATCCCGCTGCTCGGCAAAGCGTTCACCAAGAACGAGAAGACGCGCAAGAAGACCAATCTCTTGATCTTCATCACCCCGACGGTGGTTGGCGACGAAGCCTTCCATG
>DATENK010000786.1:0-7807 GCA_035275085.1 Verrucomicrobiia bacterium
TTTCGACCAATGTTTATGCGGGTCCTGACACATTGACACTTAAAAACCCCCAAGGGGGTCCCCCCGCCCCGACCAGCCCCTCGGCTCACTTCAGGAAGTGTTCGAAGAAGGCGTAGATTTGGTTGTTGGATTCTTCGGTCGGGTCGTGTTTGGGACGGTTGGTCATGGCGACTCGGTTCGTGAAACCGAGGAGTTTGTTGATGGCGACGGAGTGGTTGAGGGCGCGCCAACGCTCGGGGGCATCTTCAGAACCACCGGAGACGAGAAAGGGGCGCGGGGCCATCAGCGCGTGCAGTTCGTGAAGATCCCGACCGTCGGCAATAAGTTTTCTGTAGGGCCCGGTGCGCGGATTATCGGCGGTAATTACGCCCGGCTTGCGCTTCACGTCCGGTTGGTTCCCTAAATACCAAGGCTCCCAATAGTTCACATTGGGCCGCGATTCGTCGAACACCACTCCAGGATCCGACCAGACGCCGCACGCGAATTTGGCATAAAGGCATGAACCGAACATGGCCCACTTGCCGCCGTAAGAATGGCCGACGATACCGACGCGCTTTGGATCGACATTGGTCAAGGTCGCGAGCGCATTGTAGCAATTCGCCGCGATGTATGCGAGAAAGGACAAAGGCTGGCACTGCGCTCGGCCGGTTTCGGGTTCCCGCGCCGGACCAGGCGACCCGATCGACAAGCTCACAAAGCCACGTTTCGTGAGTTGGTAACCGAAATCGCGCAACAGCACTTTGCCTGCACCGATGCTGGACTCCGGTTCATAATACGGCACCACCACCGCCGGGAATGGCCCCCGCCCGTTCGGCACCAGCAGGTAGCCTTCGAGCATTTGGTCGCGGGCGACCTCGACACGAACTCGGTGCTGGACGAAGTTCTCGCGGTTCGTTTGGGTCGAATACTCGATCTTCGGCTTTTGAATCAGGGGCGGCCATTCTCCCAGGTAGCCACTCCAAATCTTAATAATCTCTGCGCGACGCCGAGGCCAATCCTCCTTCGATTGCACTTTGCTGCCATCGGTGAATACGAGCGGCGAGGTGTATTTCCCGAAATCGTCTTTGAATTCCGGTGGCGGACTGAAAAATGGCAGCAGGAGCAGCAGCAACGCGGATTCCATGGCATGAGGCTAACGGAAGTGCCTGTGACTGGGAAGCTTCCGATTTTTGACATTTGCGCGCGCATTTCTTAGCGTCGGCACCCGTGAATGTCCTGCGGGTCAATGACGCGCATTACGTCCGCAGAATTGCGGAAGTGGCGCAGTCGTCGAGCCTGTTCGACCCAAAGGTCGAGCTGGCCGCGCACGATATCATCGAAGCCGTGCGCGGGCGTGGTGATGCGGCGCTGATGGAACTGACGGAACGCTTTGATCGCGCAAAATTGCGAGCCGATCAATTGCCAATCACCAAAGCCGAGTTGCTGCAGGCCTCGATCAAAGCGGACAAACCGTTGCGCAACGCGATCCAATTAGCCGCTCGCAATATAGAACGGTTCAGCCGCAAAGCGCTGCGGAAGAATTGGTCTACGGTCAATGGCCAGGGCGCGCGCGTGGGCGAAAAGTTCGACCCATTCCAGCGCGTCGGCATTTACATTCCCGGCGGAACTGCGCCCCTCGTTTCCACGGCGCTCATGACCGTGTTGCTCGCGCGCGTCGCCGGCTGCCCGGAAATCGTGGTGTGCACGCCTTGTGCGCCAGACGGCGGCGTAAATCCCGCGCTACTGTTCGCGGTTCGGCATGCTGGCGCGACGGAAATCTATCGGCTCGGCGGCGCGCAAGCCGTGGCCGCGATGGCGTTTGGGACGAATAGCATTCGGCGCGTGCAAAAAATTTTCGGTCCGGGCAACGCCTACGTCGTCGCGGCCAAGCGCCTGCTCTTCGGCCATGTAGCGATCGACCTGCTGCCCGGCCCGAGCGAGGTGCTGGTGCTGGCGGATGATTCGGCAGACCCGAGTTTCATCGCGGCGGACCTGCTTGCGCAGGCCGAGCATGGCTCTGGGCACGAACGAGTCTGGATGGTCACAACCTCATCCCAAATGATCAGCGCCGTCGAAAAGGAGAT
Organism: Verrucomicrobiia bacterium; assembly: GCA_035275085.1. Lineage (GTDB taxonomy): Bacteria > Verrucomicrobiota > Verrucomicrobiia > Limisphaerales > DATENK01 > DATENK01. The sequence goes on from DATENK010000786.1 coordinate 2,064, forward strand.
CACGCGGCAATTGCGCGGGCTGACGCGCCAGGAGTTCATTCGCCGCGCGCTGGACGCGAACGGCTGGTTGATCCAGGTGAAATCAATGGACCAGGCGATTGCACTCGTGAACCAACTCGCGCCGGAGCATTGCGAAATCATAGTGCGCAAAGCGTCGCAAGTGGCGCAGAAAATCCTGACTGCCGGCGCGCTATTCATCGGCCCTCATTCGCCCACTGTTTTGGGCGACTATGTTGCCGGGCCCAGCCATACGTTGCCGACTGGGGGCGGCGGAATGTCCTTTGCCGGATTGACGGTTGATCAATTCCAACGCCGGACCAGCGTCGTCGAATATAATCGTGTCGCCCTCAAGAAATCACTGGCGGCAGTACAAAAGTTCGCGGAGATGGAAGGTTTGGACGCGCACGCCGCATCTGCTGCGATCCGTTCATGAGCGGCCCGATGAATCTGGTGCGCCCACTGGTGCGCGAGTTGCATCCGTATGTCCCCGGCGAACAACCGAAGATCAAGGGGTTGATCAAACTCAACACCAACGAAAACCCTTATCCTCCCTCGGCGACGGTCAGGCGCGCGATTCGCGCCGCACTCGATGAGCGTCTTCGGCTTTACCCGAATCCCGGCGCGGATGCGTTGCGCGAAAAGCTGGCAAAGTTCCATCGCTGCAGCATGGAAAACATCATCGTCGGCAATGGGTCCGATGAGTTGCTGGCATTGGCGGTGCGCTGTTTTGTCGAGCCAGGCGCGTCCGTGCAATATTTTGTCCCGTGCTATTCGTTGTACACCGTGCTCGCCGCCGTTCATGGTGCCAAGGCAGCGGCGGTGCCGTTGTCCGACGGCTTCGGCCTGCCAAAAACATGGGATTGCGGAGCGCCTTTGACATTTGTGACTACGCCGAATGCTCCGACAGGCACAGGCTATACCAGTGGCGAGTTGCAGCAGATTTGCCGCGAACACAAAGGCGTGCTGGTGCTGGACGAAGCTTATGCGGATTTCGCGAAGGAAAACGCGATGAGGCTCGCGCTGGATTATGCTCATGTGCTGGTTGCGCGGACTTTTTCCAAAGGTTACTCCCTCTGTTTCCTGCGCGTCGGTTACATGGTTGGACATCCGACACTGATCGCGGCGTTACACAAGATCCGCGACAGCTACAACGTCAACGGCCTCGCCCAAATCGCGGCCGCCGCGACGCTCGATGATCTCTCGTATTATCAAAAGAACTTCAAACGCGTCATCGCCACCCGCGCACGTATCACATCCGAGCTCATGAAACTCGGTTTTGATGTGCGCCCAAGCCAAACCAATTTCCTTTTCGCGCGTCCGCCGCGCCTCCCTGCCCAGGTTTGGCTCGAAAAATTGCGTGCGAAAAAAATCCTGGTGCGTTGGTTCAATCACTTCGGCCTGGATGATTGGTTGCGCATCAGCCTCGGGACCGATGCGGACATGGACGCTTTCTTGCGGGCTGTTCGGGCCATTGCTAGAACGTAAAAGACGCTTACTGCACTTCTTCGCCCAGCTCGACGTTCCAGTACGCCAGATCGACGAAATGCTTCCAACTGTCGTGGTGCGGAAAGCCGACATTAAGCTGGACGAACGGACGCCACTTCGGCCGGCGCGGCTTTCGGATGAGATGCATGCCAGCTTCGGAAGGCGTTCGATTGCCCTTGCGCGTATTGCACAGCACGCATGAGCACACAATGTTCTCCCAGGTCGTGGGCCCGCCGCGATCCCGCGGTATCACGTGGTCGAGATTCAGATCCTTGCGGTCGAAGGTGCTGCCGCAATATTGGCAGATATTCTTGTCGCGCTCGAAAATGTTGTGCCTGGTAAATTTGACTTCCTTCTTCGGCTGGCGATCGAAAAGCATCAGTAAAATCACGCGTGGTACCCGAATGCGAAAGGAGATGGTATGGATGCTTTCCGGATGCGGTTGGCGTTCGGAGAAATCCTGCCAGGCGTTAAAGTCGAAAGTCTGAAAAGAGCCGTCCGCGCCATCCATCACCACCTGGGCGCGTCCCTCAAAGAGGAGGGTCAGCGCCCGCTTAGCGGTACAAATGTTTACTGCTTGCCAAAGCCGGTTCAGGACAAGCACATGCTGATTTAAATGACTCATCCGAGTTCAAACTTGCCGCGAAAGTAGCATAAACCCGGCCGAAGTGTCAAACTGCTGACGAACCCGGTTTTGCCGGATTCGGGCCTATTCGGGTCCTTTTCGGTTTTGCAAATTCATCGCGCTTCGGCCATAATCCGCCCTTCACACGCGTCGTGGCAGAACGGTAGCGGCTGTATGCCGGGAGCGGGTAGTGGAAAGTGAGTCGTGCAGAGCAGCCCTTAGCATCAGATGAAGTTGCCACGAATCGTTGCCGCCATGGCGGCCTTGTTCACGTCCATTCTATGGGCGGAGGCTGGCACGAACGTCCTGGTCTCGACGGGATCGTTTTGGACCTACTTGGATAACGGTTCCAATCAGGGAACGAATTGGGCCTATCCCGGCTTCAATGACGGCGCCTGGTCCTTCGGGGCCGGGCCATTCGGCTATGGCAACAACGAAACCGGACTTGGCACGATCATCAGTTATGGACCCAACCCGCTGAACAAATACATCACTACGTATTTCCGACAAACCATTGAGTTAGCCGATACAGACCCTTACACGATTCTGCGCCTGAACGTTCGCCGCGACGACGGGATCGCCGTTTACCTGAACGGTATTGAAGTATTTCGAAATAATCTCATCGTCCGCGCACCGTACAATTCGCTCGCCACGAATGCGCCCGATAATGGCGTCGTCGTCTTTACTACCACGATCAACCCGCTGTTGCTCGTGCCGGGAGACAATCTTGTCGCAGCGGAAGTGCATCAGCAGAGCATTTCTGATCCCGATCTTCGGTTTGACCTCGAACTCCTCGCCAGCACCGATCCCACCACAAACAATGTGCCGAATGTCGCGATTAGCAGTCCCGCGAACAACACCTTCTTCATCCAACCACCCAGCGTCAACATTCAAGCCAGCGCCAGTGACGTCGACGGGACCATCCTGAAAGTCGAGTTCTATCGCAATGGCGCAAAGCTGGGCGAAGACACGACGCCACCTTACAGCTTCTTATGGGTCAATCCACCCGTCGGCACTCACACACTCACGGCACGCGCGACCGACAATCTTGCTGGCCGGACATTCTCCAGCCCGGTAACGATTACGGTTGGTGTTTCTGCGCCACCCGTAATCACCAGCGTTGTCCCATCTGCCGGAACGGTAAGCAATCTTACGCAGATCAGAGTGAACTTCAGCGAGCCGGTCAGTGGCGTGCAAGCGTCCGACCTCCTGATCAACGGCCGGCCTGCGATCACGCTCATCGCCGGCACGACAAATTTCACCTTTGGCTTTCCGCCTCCCACTGACGGAACGGTTCTCGTCGCATTCAGCGGGGCCCATGGCATCGAAGATTTTGAGCCAAACCCGCGCGCCTTCGATAATTTCGCAGCCAATGCTTCATGGCAGTACACACTGACTGATCGCGCGGCCCCAACAGTCGTCGGCTTGGACCCATCGGCGGGCGCAACCGTGCAATCCGTCGATCAAGTCAGCGTCACATTTTCCGAGGCGGTGTGGGGCGTGGATGCGGCGGATTTGCTCATCAACGGGACTCCTGCGTCGAGCGTGAGTGGCTCCGGAACCGGTCCTTACAGATTCTCTTTCAATGCCATTAGCAATGGCACAGTGCAATTAAACTGGGCCTTAAACCACGGGATTAAAGATTTTGCAAGCGCGCCGAACGCTTTCGCCGGTGGTTCCTGGTCCTACACCATCGATCCATCCGCGCAATTCGAAGGCAGGATCATCATCAATGAGATCATGTATCACCCGCAGTCCGAGCGGACCTCCGAAGAATACATCGAACTGCGCAACACCGGCTCGGGTCCGGTGAACCTCACGGGTTGGCGGTTGAACCGCGGTGTCGATTACGTGTTTCCAACTCTGTCCATTCCAGCCGGCGGTTACATCGTCATCGCCGCGAACTTGCCCGCGTTCGCCGCTCGATACGGCAACGTGGGAACGGTTGTTGGACCGTGGGAGGGCAGCCTCAACAACGGCGGCGAGGAAATTGAATTGGAGGACGCGCTGGGCAACCAGGTCGATCTCGTGCGCTACGCGGACGAGGGCGATTGGTCGGTGCGGCGGCGCTTCAGCGGCAATGGTTGGGAATGGTATTCCGAGCATGATGGTCTCGGTAAATCGCTCGAACTGGTGAACATGCGGCTGGACAACGGCATCCCACAAAACTGGGCGCCGAGCCTGACGCTTCACGGCACACCCGGCGCTTTGAACTCAGTGGCGACAAATAACGCGCCGCCGTTGATTTCCGACGTAGCACATTCGCCGGCAATCCCGAAATCAACCGAAACGGTCACCATCAAAGCGCGCGTGGTCGACGAGTCGATTGCCGGGCTGACGGTGACCTTGAAATATCGCGAGGTTACCGCCGCAGGTTTTTCCAGCGCGCCGATGTTTGACGATGGCAATCACAATGATGGCGGCACAGGCGATGGAATTTACGCCGCAAACGTGTCCGCGCTGGGAGTAGCAACCATCGTGGAATTCTACATCGAGGCGACGGATTCAACCGGCCACCGGCGCACCTGGCCGCGGCAGATCGGCGATGGTGGCCCGGAGCCGAATCCATTCTACCAGGTCGATGATGAAAACTATGCCGGTGGGCGGCCAATTTACCGGCTGATCATGCGCCCCCAGGACCGGGCGGATTTCTTCAACTTTCAGGACCGCGTGCCGCGCAATGCGACATTCATCACAGTGGAAGGCGGCGAGGTTGAGATCCATTATGCATGCACCGTTCGCCGACGCGGCGCCAGCAGCTTCGGTGCGACGCCCCCCACCTTCAAGCTGGACATACCGCGCGACCATCCGTGGAACGGTAAAAGCTCGGTGAACATGAACTCAGTTAGCACCTGGGCACAGGTCCTAGGCAGCGCAATCGCATTGAAGTCGGGCCTCGCTGTGGCGCACGCGCGCGGCGTGCAGGTGCGCTTCAACGGCCAAAATATGTCCAGCGCCGGCAGCCAGATGTATGGCATGTACGCGGCCGTAGAGGTTTTGAACGATGAATGGGCCGACGATTTTTTCCCTGATGATGGTCAGGGCAATGTTTACTCCAAGCGCCGGCCGGAGTGCGCCCTCGAATACCGCGGAACCGATCCCCAGGCGTATATCAATTGCGCTTACGACAAGGAATCCAACGGTAGCCAGAACGATTGGAGCGACCTGGTCAAGTTGCTCGCAGCACTGGATCCGGACACGACTTCAGATGCCGATTACGTATCGGCCGTAAGGCGAAATGTAAATGTCGAGATGTGGATGCGTTATTTTGCCGTTCTACACCTGATGAACTACAACGAAACCGCGCTGGTGACCGGTTCGGATGACGATTACAGCATGTATCGCGGCGTGGCTGATCCGCGCTTTTTGATATTACCGCATGATTTTGATTCGGTCTTTGGCAGTCAGGGCGTGAATAATTTCGGGATATACCAGCCGGCGAATATTCCAAATATCAATCGGCTGCTGCGCCATCCGCAATTCGAACCGCTTTACCACGATGAGTTCCGTCGACAACTCGCGGGCGTTTTTTCCACGAACGAACTTTTCCAACTCATGGACCAGGTGCTGAGCGATTGGGCGCCGGGCGAACTGCAGAACATGAAAAACGTTGCTGTTGCACGGCGAAACAGCG
>DATENK010000787.1:0-4025 GCA_035275085.1 Verrucomicrobiia bacterium
TCGTTGAGCCCACGAATCACCACAGCATTTACCTTGACGGGATTGAACCCGAGTTCCTGCGCGAGGCCGATGCTGGCGAGGACTTCCTCCAGCCCATCGCGCCCCGTGATTTTTTTGAAATTTTCCCGCTCCAGCGAATCGAGGCTGAAGCTAACTCGTTGCAAACCCGCCTCGCGGAGCGCACGCGCCTTTTGTTGGAATAGAAAGCCATTGGTTGTGAGCGCCAGATCTTTGATCTGGGGAATGGCTGCGATGCGCTTAACAAGCAATTCGATATCCTGCCGCAATAGCGGTTCGCCGCCCGTAAGTCGGATCTTTTCGATTCCCATGTCTACTGCGATGCGAATCACCCGCTCAATTTCTTCAAAGCTCAGGATGTGCGAACGGGGCGCCCACTGCCTTTGGATCGGCGTGGCCGGCGCATTCGGGTGTGCCCAGCGGCCCCTGTAAAAATTTGCAGCCGCTTCGGTTTCAGGCAGGCAATAGAGGCACCGGAAGTTGCAACGGTCGGTAACGCTCACCCGCAGGTCGCGTAAGACGCGGCCATGCGAATCGATTAAAGCGTTCTGAGCCATTTGTGCGGTCGGGAGCGCGGATAAGCTTGTCCACGCGAAGCAGAGTCGCACAGACGCGGAAGAGCCCCGCTCCGAAAATTATTGGGCTTGCGATGCCGCGCCAGAGCCCACGGGGACCACGCGTCCACCGCCGTTCTGCTCCAGCTCGATATTCAAGCGATTGTCCGGCCGGCCAAAGCTCGCGCCGTATTGCTGGGCCATCAGGCGTTCGGCGCCTTTTTGCCCCTGGCGGGCGTAAACGCCAGCGCGCAGCCAATCCATGCGCTGCTTGATCGCATTCTCTTCCTTCAGTTTGGCGATGCGCGTTTGAAGGGCCGAGAGATTATCAAACTGCGCGAGCAATTCCGCGCGCTCCTGTTGCAAACGCTTAAGCGTCCCCAATAGCACGGTCTTGTCTCCTTCGGTAGTCTTCAGCTTCTGTTCCGTGTCCGCAATTTGCGATTCCAGTTTGCCAATCTGTCCATTCAATTCTTCCATCCGCTTGGCGAGATCGTCGCGTTCATTTTCGAGCTGAAGGATGCGAGCCTGGCTCTTGCCGACTTCCGCCCGCACGCCCGCCAAATCAACGCTCGCTTTGCCCAAATCGGCCTGCACGCGCGCCAGATCGTTCGACAAGTTCGAAAGGGCTTCATTACGCCTCGCCAGATCCGTCTGAAGCACTTCGGCCAGCTTGCCCGAATCGGCCAGGTCCTTGCTCGCTTGCTCGTATTGGTTGGAAATGCGCAGGTATTCGGCGTGCCATTGGTCCACTTGCGACGTCTTGTTGTAATGCACGGCGATCAAGGCAATCCCCAGCGCGACACTCACTACTGCCAGAATAATTGTGCTAAGTTTCATAAAATATTCCGTCGTTTCACCTTCCCGTTTTTCCCAAAGTCTCTGCCGCCGCTGCAGGGAAACACAACTGCCCCCAGCCTGCCCCGGACCTTGACCGAGGGCGCCGTGCGTTCCGTGGCCGCCGGCCGGAAGCGCGTCGTGCTCTTCCTGGCTGCGGCAGCGCGGGCAATCGTTATTTCGACGCCGACGGCGTCGCAGAATTCGTTTGCCCGGATATGATGGATGCGGAGCCATCCTGTTTCAATTCAACGTTTAAATTGAATGGCGTCCCGGTGCTGGTGGCCGCCGCGGCTTGCATCAGCTTCTCCGCGCCTTTCTGCGTTTGCATGCCGTAAATTCCCATGCGAATCCATTCTAAGCGCCGCGCTATGGACAATTCTTCCTTCAGCTTGGCGACCTGACCGCGCAAAGCCGAAAGATCGTTAAATTGCCGCTCCAATTCCGCTTTCTCGGCCTGGAGACGCTTGAGTTCTTTCAACAAGAATTCCCGATCGCCTTCGGAGGCGGCCAACTGCTTCTCGGTGTCCGCGATCGACTTCTCCAGGTTCGCGAGCGCCGCCTTCATGTCGATGGCTTGCTTATCAAGCTGGTCATTCTGCGCTTCCAAGTCCGAGATTTTTTGGTCCCGTTTTGCCATTTCCGCTTTCGCGGCCTCGGCGGCGGCCTGAGCTTCTTTTTGCGTCTTGTTCAAATCGAGCATCAGTTTCACCAGCTGATTGGAAGTCTGGTTCAGCTCGCCTTTTTGGTTAAGTAAATTGGTCTGGAGCACCATCGTTAATTGCTCCTGTTCCTCATATTTCCTCTGCGTTTCAACAAGCTTGTTCGTTAGCTCCCCTTTGACCTGCAAATCCTGTTTTTCCTGTTTGATGGCCTCCGTATGGCGATAGAATAGCCCTCCGCCCAGGGCCAACGTCGCCAACAACAAAATCACTAAAGCTGCTCTCATAAGCGCTTAGGATGCGTGGGAATCGCGCAAATGGCAAGCCGCTTTCATCCGATTTTCTTCTGCGCGCGCGGTACGAAATCCCCCGATTCCAGATATTACGACGCCCGCACTCCCTGGTGTTCCTCAATATATTCCTGTTTCAACCCCAACCCCTCCGGGGCGTGAAGAACCAGCATTTTCATGCGGATATCCGCCGGGGCACTCGCGCGCGTCAGTTTGGAAACCACGATCATCAGCAGAATTGCGAGCGGAACGGTCCAGATGGCCGGTTGTTCGCAGATGATGCGCAAAAGCGGATGCGCCATCCAAAAACTGTCCAACTTAAACCATTTCAAATCACTGAAACTCGTCAGGGAGATTCCCGTCAACGCAAGTAGCCCCCCCGCCAGCATGCCTGTGGCAGCGCCCATCATGGTCATCCCGCGCCACCAAACGCTCATGAACAGCAGCGGGAAATAGCTGGCCGCGGCGATGGCGAAGGCCTGCCCAACCATAAAATTGATTTGTAATTGCTCCACCTGCATGCCTAGAAGGATCGCCACCACCCCGATAATCACCGCACAGTAGCGAAATGCACGCATCCGCTCCTCCGGCGTAGAGCCAGGCTTCAAAATGCGGCCATAAATATCATGCGCCAGCGCGCCCGTCATCGAAACCAACAAACCGCTGAACGTGCTCATAAACGCCGCAAATGCACCTGCGCATGTGATACCGCTCAGAATCGAGCCAAGGTAAGGCACTTTCGCATTCAGGATTCTGGGCAGCTCAAGAACGATCTTGTCCGTTCCTTTCGCGCCCGTAGCCGCGTAGAGGTCCGGCAGGAGATTGCGTCCGAGAACACCAAAGATTGGCGGAAACAAATAAAACACCCCGATCAAAATCATCACCCACATCGTCGTGCGCTTTGCGGCCACGCCATCCGGATTCGTGTAAAACCGCACGAGGATATGTGGCAACCCAGCCGTGCCACAAACAAGAGCGATGATCAGGGAATATGTATACAGCAGTGAATATGGCTTCGCTTCTTCTGCTGACAGCTTCGCAGCTTTGGCGGCTTTTGTTGTTAGTGGCCCGAAGGGCGACACCCATGCCATGTCTGCCGGGGCCTTTGCTGGCAACACATGGCGCTCCACAACGGCGGTTTGCGAATTCTGCGCCTGAAGCTGCTGCCCGTAATGCCCGTAGACGGACATCAGAATAAAAATGGGGACGGATATAGCGAACATCTTGGCCCAGTATTGAAACGCCTGAACCAGCGTGATGCCTTTCATGCCGCCCAGTGCGACGTTGAGCGTGATCACTGCGCCGACCAAAACTACGCCCGCCCAGTATGGCATACCCGGAAAGATGTACGCGAGGGTGGTCCCCGCGCCTTTCATCTGCGGCATGGTGTAGAAAAATCCGATGAACAGCACGAACACGACCGCGATTTTACGAAAGAGCGGCGAATCGAACCGGCCTTCAGCGAAATCAGGAATCGTATACGCGCCGAACCTGCGCAGCGGTCCCGCGATGAACAACAACAGAAATAAATAGCCGCACGCGTAACACACCGGATACCAGAGAGCGTCATACCCGGAACTCATCACCATGCCGGCGATGCCCATGAAACTGGCGGCGCTGAGATATTCGCCGGAAATGGCGCTGGCGTTCCACCCCACACTCAC
>DATENK010000788.1:0-8278 GCA_035275085.1 Verrucomicrobiia bacterium
CACGCTGTTTCATTTAGCCGCATGCGCATACGGGCTCGGGTCGCGTTCTTTGAGTCTCGACGAGGTGGCGATGAGTCCTTCGCCGACTTGCTTAACTGCGCCGTCGAAATAAGTCGGCCCCGCCTCGATAACCAGGCTTTCGATACTAAACTGCGGTTGTAGATTCTGGGCTTGAAGGCGTTTCTCCGTGTCGTAGGCCGCAAGCATTTCCTCCAAAAACGCACGGTCGCCTTCGCCAACGTCGATCGTACTGTTCCCCTGGTCCCGAATTACTGGTGCCCAGGCAACAGCTTTCGCTTGCAGCCGCACAGCTTCGCGGGCGGCAATTCGTCCAACGACCCGCAACGATTCCAGGCTCACGTTCGTTTCCTCCCCGAGGCCGATTATCATGAAGCGCTTCGCCGGGATCGAGTGGACAGGCGGAGTAAAAAGAAACGTTTCTCCGAGCTCGCCGACAAACTCGCCTCGATTCCGTATGGTCGACAGCAGGCCGCCGAGATTGTCATCCGTTTCCTTGGCGGCACCCTGATAAGTGTCGCCCGAGGGTTTGTGTTTAAAAAGGCAGATGAACTGCAGATCGGCCGGTTCGCCGTAAGGACCCACCATCTTGATTGATACCCGGATGCCCAGCGGTTTCGCTTCAAACACATTCTCCTTTGGAACGGCGGCGGGATCGGCAGCTCGGGCACATAATAACGGCAGAGCCAGGCTCAGAATTAGTGAGAGACGCAGGTAGGATGCTGACCTTGATTTCATGATTTTTCCTCGGGTCGACGTTTATTTGGAGGCTTGCGCTACATAACCGCCGAAATGAGCAACCGGCGACCACGGTGGCTTCACGGACGGCAATGGTGGTGGCGCCAACTTCGCAAACGTTCCGGTCGCATAGACGACCGTGCCGTTTACAACGGTGAGGAGGGATTCGATGTTTTTGATCTGTTCCTCCGGAACACTAAAATAGTCCCTCGATAAGATAGCGAAGTCGGCGAGCTGACCCGGTGCAATCCTGCCTTTTCTCAATTCATCGCCACTGAACCAGGCGCTGCCGATCGTATAGAGCTGAAGAGCCTCTTCTCTGGTTAGCCGATTCTCTGCGACCGCGAGCTGGAGCCCGCCTATGGTTTTTCCGGTAACCAACCAGTAGAGAGAGAGCCATGGGTTATGGCTGCTGACTCTGGTTGCGTCTGTGCCAGCGCCCACTGGGATTCCGAGCTTGATCATCCGCCGCACGGGAGGCGCCGCCGCGGCCGCATCCTTTCCGTAGCGTTCGACAAAAAGCTCGCCGGCGAATGCCATTCGGTCCTGGATCGCGATTCCACCGCCGAGTGCTTTTACCCGGCCGAGATTCTTCTCGCTGATCGTCTCGGCATGGTCGATAGCCCAGCGTCCCTTATAACTCGTCTCTCGGAACACGCGTTCGAACACATCAAGCATTCGTGAAACCGATTCATTGTACGTGGCGTGAATGCGTATCGGCCATTTCGCCTCCGCCAAAACCTTGGTTACCGCGGTCAACTCTCCTTCCATGTTGCCGTTTAGCTCGGGCCTGGGCGCCATGAAGTTTTCGAAGTCACCCGCCGACCAGACCAGGTTTTCGCCCCCGCCTTCGACGCAGTAATCTTCCAACCGATCGGCAGCCCCACTTAGCCTGAGCTTCTCTTCGGCCGTCCATTTCTGGTAATCCTGCAACTCGGTTCCGGCCTTTTGCGCGAATAAGTAGTTCGCGATTCGCAGTGGCAGCGTCTTTCCGTCGGCCAGCGTCTTGGTAGCTTGGTAGTCAACCGGGTAGAGATGGCCGCCACCCCCGGGATCTACGGCACTCGTCAGGCCAAAACGATTCAACTCACGATAGAACTGCTGGGTCGAGTTTACCTGTTCCTCGGCAGAGAGCTGAGGAAGCTGAGCGATTGTGGAATACAGGATGACGGGGCTGGGATCCGCGTGCAGGATGACGCCGCCACCCTCCATGAATTCGTAACGACCGCCTCCGGGCGCTTTGCTTTCCTTGGTGAGTTTCAAAGCCTCCATGCCAGCCTTGTTCACGAACGCCTCGCTATAAAGGAACAGCACGAAGACCGGGGTATTCGGCGCCGCTTCGCTTAGCTCGGCAACCGTAGGCAATCGCCGCTCCTGGAATTGATACGGCGTCCAACCACCAATCACCCGCACCCACTGGCCTTTGGGAGTGCGCTCGGCTTGCTCGCGGATCATCTCCAGGCCGCGCTTCAAGGACTTAACTCCGTCCCAGCGTAACTCGAGGTTATAGAAGCGGCCGCCACGCACCGCATGGATATGCGAGTCATTCAGCCCGGGAATTATCGTCCGCCCACCCGCATCGATCACTTTGGTCGCGGGGCCCTGCAACGCTTTGACCCGGCTCTCTTCTCCCACCGAAACAAATTTGCCATCCTTTACGGCGAACGCGGCGGCCTGGGGGGCAGTTGGGTCTTGAGTGGCAACATTCGCGTTTATGACGATGACGTCCGCATCGCCGGGAGTGGGTGAAGGAGCCGGCGTCTCTTCAGCGTATCCTGCAGTTGCAGCTAGCAGGACAGCCGTTGCCAGGAGCCAACTAAAACGCGTCGTCATCGTTAAAAACCTCCTACGCGTGGCCGCCTATTTCTTTGGCTGTCGCGCGACTTCCTGCGCCTTGTTGAAGCTTTCCATCACCGCGCGATAGTTCGGCGACGGCAGCGTATAGAGTTCTGCCAGTGCCGCTGCCTCCGGACGGTTCCAGGTCCGATGGAATTCACAAATCAACGCGTTGGCGTTGATCGGGACAACCCCTCCCTGGACAAAGCGAGCAAGACTAATCCGCGACGCCATTTCGCTTGGATCGCCTGAGGCGTCCAGGACCGCGTAAACTTTGTAACCGGCAGCTTTCGCGTCCAGCGCCGGGAACATGACGCAGACGCTTGTCCATACGCCAGCCATCACGAGGGTTTTCCGACCGGTCGCTTCCACCGCCTTGACGAACTGCTCGTTGTCCCAGGCATTCACTTCACCTTTTCGCGGCACGTAGGTGGCGTTCGGGGCGAACTGCGCAATTTCTGGAATTAGCGGGCCATTCGGGCCGTCCGGGACGGAAGCCGTGGTGATAATTGGAATTTTCAATAGCGTCGCGACCCTCGAAAGGGCGGCGACATTCGTTCGCAGCTCCAGGATGCCGACATCCTTCACGTTCTGAAGCAGGCCGGACTGGTGATCAAGCAGGAGAACAACGACGTCATTTGGGTTAAGCAGAGCCTTGCCCCCTCCGGGAGAGTGCGGAATCCCGTCGGTGATCGCATTGGTCTTGGGATCGACCAGGCTTCCTTCGGATTTCGATTGAGCGTGTCCCGGCGCAGCGAGCGCCAACGAGAGTAATGCTGTTAAGCAAAGGAGACGGCTGAACTGGATTTTCATGTTTTCTAATTGTGTATTGATTTTGCTTTTTCGGAGCGGTCGGTGTGGTTGGTAATTCCTTGGTTCGCCAGGCTGAGGTTCGGTTTGTTATTTCTTTCTCAAGCTTTCGCCTCGCGATATTCCGAGATTTTCACGCTGATACGCTTCAACCGGACGGTCCAGTTCTGGAAAGACTGTGTTTCTTCTCTCAGCATGCCCGACAGGCATGCTGCACCTCGGAGTGGATTTCTTCTCGGTGGTCGCGCGCATCCGAAAGGACGGCGACGAAGATGAAGTTGAAGTTGAAGTAAGAAGCCTTTCTCTCAGTCCTTGGAGTGCCTTGGATCGAGTTTCAGAATTCGCGCGACTTCCTGAATAGCCTCCGGATTGTATTGCGCTCCGTGCCCGGAATGAACGATCAGCTCCGACTGCGCGCTGTCGAGATGCGAGCTCCAGTACGGCACGATGCCATCCGAACTGTTTGGCGTATCGCCCTGGCCGCGGTCGCCAATAATCGAGTGATACGAAATGCCGGGCGCAATCGGAAGCTTGTTGACCGATTGCAGGAACCGATCGTTCGGCTCGAGCGTATCAACGCTGTTCGGCATACGATTAAGGGGTCTAGCTGCGGGATTGGTGATGAGAAGCGGTTTTACCGCGGCGTAGATCGGATTGAACAATCGCGGCGTATGGACGAGGCCCGCGCCGAAGCGGCCAAGCCAGCCTGAGGCCATCTTACTGCCGCGATGCGGCGTCGAGACGAAGATCACCCTTTCGATGCCCGGGCGATGATTAAATACGAATACCTCTTCGAGAAGTTTGCGCGTATCGCTCGAGAGTGGCGTTTTGGCCGGAGAGGTGCCGACAAAATCGCGCCAAATCGTGTCACCCGCGTCCGTCATCATTAACCGGCAAATCAAGCCGCCCATGCTATGGCCGATGAGAATGACTCGCTTGTGATTGGGGAACGCGCGCTTCACTCCGTCGAGCTCGCGCCGGAAGAGCGCGGCCGAATAGGGATAGGGATAACCGCTCGGGTAGCTGAAGAACCAGAACTGGTAACGCTTTCTGATCGCGGGATCGTCGCGCAAGGAATTGATCATTGGCGCCCAACTTGCGGGCGTCTCTTGTAGTCCATGCACGAGGATCACCGGCGTCCTATCCGGATCAAAGCGCTGCAGTTGAATCAGGCGCGCCGTGTTCGCGAATTTTTCCGGGTTCATTACTCGCGAAAACCCGAGACGTTCCGGACGCTCGCACGCAATCAGCATTGCGGTCGATGCGCTCAGATCGACCGCCAGCGGAAAAACGCGTTTACCCACCGTGACTTGCTCCGATCGCAGTGGATCGATGAATTCCAAACGCGCACTTTCATCGGAGAATCGGATTGTGGCTGTGACCGGGGCGTAGATTCGCGGCAGCCGGTACTGTTGACGAAACTGCGGATTTTCTGAGTGCGCGACCGCTACCAGAGGCGCGCCGACGCCGTTAACGGAACTCCGACTCTCGAAAAATTTCCCGCTCGTCTTCAAACTGTCGGTCGGGAACAAGTCGTATCGACTGGGATCATGATCAGGATCCACCGGCTTGGGACTGGTGAGCGTGTAATGGTTCCCCTTGCCGAGGTCGACCGTTATCGGTTTCCGCCACGGTTGAACCTGCGCGCGTCCAACATTCTCAACGGCTCGCGCAACCGCAAAATTGTAGATGCATTGGGCTGAAGAGTCGCTCCGTCGTTGCTCCAGGATATTCAGTGCCAGTTGCGCAGCCGAGAGATCATCACCGAGCGCGACCAACGGCTGCGCTCGCTCTGCTGCGACCAAGTGTTGTTTGGCGAGCGTGAGCCTGTCTTCGCTTGCGGCGATTGTTGGAACACGCGGTTCCGTTATTTTCACCGTGGCGAGATGGGCGCAACCGCACCACGCAAAGATCGACAACGCAATAAAGGGGCCCTTCCAAGACTTCATTGTGCGACTCTGATCCCCCTGGTTTTTTCCACCACCGTCGCAATCCAATCCAGCAAGTGTATCTGAACTTCGGCGCGATTGATTTCGTTCAGCATTTCGTGCCGACCCCCGGGGTAGAAATCGTGGGTGACGTCGGATAGGCCAGCCTGGCGATAGCGCTCTATGAGGATCCTGACTCCTTCGAGTCGCTGGCCCACCGGGTCTTCGCTGCCCGATATCAGATAGAGCGGCAAGTCGCTCCGAATCTGGCGAAGTCTGGCCGGGTCCGCCAGCTGCGGCGCGGCCGCAAGAAAAGACTTTATGGATGGCGACCGAAGTTCTGGAAAGCACAACGGGTCGTTGAGGAAAGCATCCACGACGCAGGGATCCCGGCTTAACCAATCGGCCGGCGTCCGCGCCGGCTCGAAACGGGCGTTGAGGACGTTCTTGCCATCAGGCGCAGAACTCGCCAGACGTGCAAGGCCGTCAAGCGCGCCGGAGCCGGAAAGGATGAGACCATCGATATCCCGGCTGTGGTCCAGCGCGTATTGCTGCGCGGCGAACGAACCCATGCTATGTCCCAGCAGAAGGAATGGCAGGTCGGGATTCTCTTCCTTGGCGATGCGGCTCAAGCGAAACATGTCCTCCACCAGCAATTCAAACCCGCCCGCTCCCAAATCTCCGAGATGCGCCGCGTCGGGCGCGGTGCGGCCGTGGCCGCGGTGATCGTTTCCGTAAACCGTCAGACCGGCTGAAACCAGAACGTCAATCGTGCCGGCGTAGCGGCCGATATGCTCGCCCATCCCATGCGCAATTTGGACGACGCCCCGCGCCGGGCCATGACTATCCCAACGCCCCCACGCAATGCACAGCCCATCGCTGCTGGCAAACGGCAAACGGATGGAAGCAATAACCTCTGCACTATCGGGTCGGGTAAGTGTGTGCATTCAAAGAGTTATTCCACCGCCGCGTTCACGGCAGCGATCGGCACAATGAAGGTCGCGAGATGGGTGCAACCGCCCCGCGCGAAGATCGACAACGCAATGAAAGTGTTCTTCCAAGACTTCATTGTGCGGCTCGCGGTTCGATTCCGCGCGGCTCCGGCCAGATGTACCGAAAGACCAGTCCAGTAACGACCAGACCGAAAAGAATTCCGACGACGCGATCGCGGACTTTGTCGAGATCTGTGTCGGGCGCGAATCCTTGAAAGATGCTGAGGAAAAAAGCGAACGCGATTTGCAGTCCGGCATAACTAATCCGTGGGCTTCCCGTCGCGACCCAGCCGGCGATGGCTGCGACACAGGCAACCAGGACGACGAGCGACGCGATCGTTTCCATGTGCGGGATGAGGAACACGATGGCAAAGAGCGCGAGCGCCCCGCCGATCACGCAGCCGATGATTCGTAACCTTCCTTTGTAGAGAGTCGCTTCGGTGCTCTCCAGCGCGATGAACGTGCAGGTTATGAACGCCGTATGGATTCCCGGCCAATCGATCGCCGAATACAGGATGTAACAAAACATCGCGCCGATTGTAACTTTGAGCGCGAACTGCACGTGGGCGGGATTAGTGAACGCGTCTGACTTGAGTAAATGATGCCCGTCCGGCTCGGACTTTGGTTTCGGCGAATGGTCCGCGGCCTGTGCCGTATCTGGCAAAAACAGACGAGTCAGGACAACTATGACCACAGCCCCGTAGCCGACGGCTACCCATACCCAAAGCGCTGCCCGAACCAAAAGTTCAGGTGATGGAATCTGGTCGCTGATGGATTGGGTGTAGGCGACAAGAAAGCCGATAATGAAGCCAATCGGTCCGATCACCAGGATGCGCGACAACCACATGCCGAGGAAAAGTACGATCGCCATGCCGGGGATCCGCAATTCGGGATAACCATAAGTGAACTTGTAAAGCAGTAGCGTAGCGGCGACGGCAATCGTCACGCCGATGAGTCCGCCGATTCCAGTGATTGTCGTGACACGCTTGCTCTCCTTCGAGATGAAGAAAACCATGTAGGCGGTCACGGCCAACTCCGGCACTTGCAGGGCCATCGAGATCATCACGCACAAAACCGTGCCAGCGACCAGGATCGCCGTTCGGACCTTGCGGACATGGGTCGGCGCCAGCTCGCGTTTGAGCCAGCCGATCCAGTTCGAATCACTCGGGCGTGCTTCGATGAACGTCGCGCTCATGGGATACCTCAAGGAGCGGCGGTCTCCAGCCCGCCGACTAAGGTGATTTCGGCGCTGGGGCAGGCGCCGCTTTTCCTCCTTTGATGATTGCGACTGCCGATGCGCCCATCCGGAAAAGATCGAGATCCGGATTTTCGACTTCGATCCGAACCGGAAAACGTTGCGCGACGCGCACCCAATTTAGTTCGCGCTTCACATAAGGAACACCTGCTGGCGGCAGGTCGATCTCGCCCTCAGGTTTCACCGCCCATCCGATTCCCTGAACTCTTCCCCGGAAACGTTGGTTGGGCGCGGACGAGAGGTAAACAATCGCTTCGCTGCCCGGTGCAATATGTCGAATCTCTGCTTCGCGAAAATTCGCGACGACGTACCACCTGCTCGTGTCTAGCAACGAGAAGACGGGAATCCCGGTGGTTACATGAGCGCCAGCCGAAAGGTTGAGATTGATGACCCGCCCGGAAAAGGGCGCGATGACCTTGCAGTAGGAGACGTGGAGTTCCTGGAGATTGATGGCGGCTACCACACCTTCGCGCTGAGCTCGCAGGGTTTCTTCGGCGGTTCGGGCTTTATCGACGATCTCAGTGGTCGTAAACCCATTAGGGAGGAGTGGTTCCAGGCGCCGCAAAGTATCGTGGGCTTGTGTAATCTGACGATCCAGAGCGACCAACTCAGCTTTAGCCTTTTCCAGGATGAGTCTGTAATCCTCCGGGTCGATTTCGAAAAGCACGTCGCCTTCCTTCACCGCCTGGTTGTCCTGCACA
>DATENK010000789.1:0-7601 GCA_035275085.1 Verrucomicrobiia bacterium
TCATCTTTCGCCACGAGCGGCCCGACGATGTCTCGCCCTGCCAGAATGCCACGTTGCCCATTCTGGTTTCACGCTCATCGAACTGCTTGTCGTCATCTCAATCATCGCGGTCCTGGTCGGCCTTTCGTTTCCAGTGTTTCAGAGCGTGCAAGATTCCGCGAAGAAAACCCAGGCGAAGAACGATCTCACCCAGATCGTCACGGCGGTGAACGCGTTCTACACCGAGTATGGCAAGTATCCGGTCCCAGCTGGCACGGTCGGCGACGGCTATTCGGTCGGGGATGGAACGACACCTAGCAGGGACATGTTCGAAGCGTTGCGCGGGTTACCCACCGCGACCACGCTTAACCCACGGCAGATCGTCTTTATTTCTCCGGGCGAAGATAAAACTCAGGCGACTCCCAAAGGAAAGATCGGGAGCGACGGGCAGTTCCGTGACCCGTGGAGTTCCCCGTACGTCATACGCATAGATGCCGATTACAATAACCAGGTCCCCAATCCGTATGGTGCCAGCGGTGGCGCCGGCCCCGCTGACATCAGGCAGGGCGTTATTGCGTGGTCGCTGGGCAAGAATGGTGTCTTAGGCGGTGGCGCAGCCGCTTCACCGAGCTTTGCCAAGGAGCCCGGCGCCGCCAACGCCTATACCAGCTCCGGCGACGTCATTTCGTGGCAATAAGTTGCCGCTTGCAAATCGTCCTGCGGAAATCGACAATCCGAGTTCTTCTCCCTTCGCGGGTGTAGTTCAATGGTAGAACGCCAGCTTCCCAAGCTGGACACGAGGGTTCGATTCCCTTCACCCGCTTATGTCTTACTGCGCGGCCGCAAACGCGTTTGATCCGATCGCTCCGGTTTCGGATAAGAAACTTGTCACCTGATCGCAATTTATAGACTCTGAATTTCTCGAATATGGAGCTGGTAAGCTACTGGGTTGTCGGTTTTTCAGGAAGCCGTCGCTTGGAGCAATCCGACTTTGTGCGCGCTGAATTGCGACGTGCACTGCAGAACTTGCAGGAGCTCGCGTCCGGGCAGTTAGTCGCCATTAGTTCCGCGGCGATCGGGGCCGATCTCCTGTTTATCCAGGAGACCGCATCGTTAGGTATACCGTGGCTCGCCGTTCTCCCGTTTCCGGCCGACGCTTTCTTTAATGAAAAGGATTTTCCAGATGCATCGGAACGAAGAGCAGCTCGCCAAAGGGTGGACCAGGCGGTTGATTGCGAAATCGTACGAATCCCCCGCGATGCGGAGGAAGCAACTAATTCGACTTGGCGCCATGGCGCCTTCGCGGACGCCGGTTTCCGATGCGTCGACGAGTGCGATGTCTTCATCGCCGTGCTGCACGGAACAAACGAACCGGGCAAACCAGGCGGCACTCGGGGGGTGATTGATTACGCGCGCGCCCGAAAACGCCCGCTTCTCCTAATCGACTCGGCAACCCGGACCGTTAAACCCGAGAATTGGCCGACACGACTACACGATTCGTTAACTGACGAGTTGAGATCTGTCGTCCCCCCGGTTCTGAAGGCCAAGGACAAATCCGCATCTGCGACCCAAAGCGCTGTTTCGCTTGCTGCTTGGCGCAAGGCGTTCGGCGCCGCCGCGCAAAAGCACGTGCCGCGAAATCGCTGGGAGAATACCGCCGTGGTAATTCTGCATGCGCTCGCAACAATTATCACAGCTCTAATCCTTCTGTTACTTAACCCCTTAAACCTTGGCTCCCAAGCCACCAACGTGGCGCATGCGAATTTACTTCCAGAAAGCTCCTACGCGAGGCACGCGGTCATCTCCGGGCTGGAAGTGATGGCCTTCCTTTTCGTCCTTAGCGGGTTCGGCTTTCTCGTCTGGGTTCTCTGGAAGCATCCGCAGACGCGGGGCGCGAATTGCCGGTTGGCGGCGGAAATTGGGCGAAGTTTGCTAGCTGTTTGGAATATCCCCGGTGCGGCTCAAAGGGTATGGCGTTCACCGCCAAGAAAATTTGCCCATTTTGTCCACAGCCTCCTTCTCCAACACCGACTCGACCCACATCGACCTCGCGTAGCTTCAAGCAGCGTAATGTCTGAGGCCGACATCAAGAAGCTGGGTGAAGACTATGCCGAGTTGCGAATCGGGCCTCAAATCAAATATTATTCCGAACGCTATCCGCAGGCGCGCCGGCTGGCGAGGGCACTCGAGATTAGCAGCGTCATCCTTTCGGCACTCGCCCTGGTAAGCGCGGCCTTTCTTGCCTTCGGCCACCCCGGCGACGCGCAACGCGCCATCTGGGGACTCGCCAAGCTTGCGGCCGCGACGGCGGCACCGGTCGTCGTCAGTATGCTTGTTATTCACGAAGTAAAGCGCCGGGAAGCTCGTTACCGTGAAATGTGGGACATGCTTGAAGAATACCAGCAGCGCGTCCGCCAGGCGCCCAGTCTTTCGACTCTGCAAGATTTGGTCCTCGACTTAGAACATCTCTTTATTAGCGAGACCTATGAATGGTGGATTCTAGCCAAGGAGAATGTCGCTGCGTGAGGCGATGTTTTACTTAACAAGGCGCGCTCGTTGTCGATCACAAATGGCGGGAGGCAGCAGTATCCGAGCGACAAGATGAGTCGCGGAGACACTCGTAGCGGGCCTTGGCAATACGCGAGGCCCCGAATTTCCTTGAATGTCATCCGTGAGTTTTCCTAACGTTAATGGGGTCTAAAATTCATGAGTCGCCACCACCACCCTTAAATGTCACGGCTCGGGCAATTCATTCAGCAGGCTCTATGTCACCGCGCTCGCGCTCGATGCGCACGAAATCGGAATACTCCAAGGAAGGGTGTTCGCAGCCAGAGAACAGGATGAGGCAATTGGAAGATGCCGTGATCTGGCCCGCCGGGTAGTGTGATGGTGGTTCGCGTATGACCGCGCCCGCAGACCGAAAGAGAGAGCGTTTTTGGAATCAACTTCTCGACCTGATCGCCACAGGAAACGTGGTGCCGGTCGTCGGTGAAGAGTTGCTCCAGGTTCCGACCGAGTCCGGCACAAGCACCCTTTATCGAGAACTAGCCCGCCGGTTCGCTCAATCGTGCGACATCCCCATGGAGGACGATCTGAAAGGCAACCTCAGTGCCACGGTCCGTCGCCATCCTGATTTCCGCGATAACCCGGTCGATGTTTACCACGATCTAACCGCCGATTACGAAGAATGGAAACCGCCGATCCCCGAACCGCTCCGCGCGCTCGCCCGGATTCGCCATCTGAATCTCTTCGTTAGCACGACTTTTGACGACCTGCTCGAACGCGCGCTCAGCGAGGAACGTTTCGGTGGCACACAAAAGGCCGAGGTCATCGCTTATTCTCCCAAAAGGGTCCCAACAAAGGCGCAGATCACAGAGCAACTGAACAGCGGGCGGCCGGTAGTATTCCAATGCTTTGGCAACTACAAGAATTCGCTGGGGTTCGCGCTGACCGAAGGGGACATGGTGGAGTACGTCCACGCGCTGCAGACGGCTGAGTATCGGCCCAGCCGAATCTTCAGTGAGTTATACGAGCGGCCGCTGCTTTTGCTGGGTAACAGCTTTCCCGACTGGTTAACCCGGATGTTTCTGCGGATGACGCGCGAAAACGCGCTCGATTACCGCGAAATCCCAAAACAGTATCTGGCCGATACCCAGCTGAAGAGCGATCCTCTGCTCTGCTTTTTCTTGCGGAATTTCACTACCAACACCGAGTTGATCGAAGAGGTCGGTCCGGTTTCGTTCGTCTCGGAGTTATCAGCCAAATGGCTGGAGCGCTTTGGCAGAGATGAAGTAGCGCCGGCCTCGTCCGCCAAGCCGAAGCCGATGCCAAAAAACGGAATATTCATCAGTTATTGCCGCACCGACGCCAACGGACACCCCTCGCGCGATCAAAAAGTGGCGAGCGCGATTCGGGACGCGCTGGAATCCCGCAACATCGATGTGTGGTTTGACCAAAGGGCGCTGGAAGGTGGCGCCGATTATGAAAGGGACATTAAACGCTACATCAAGACCTGTTCGATTTTCATGCCCTTGGTTTCGGAAACCACCGAGTCCCGCCGAGAAGGCTATTTCCGAAAAGAATGGGACTGGGCCGTGGAGCGCTTGTCGTATTTTACCGGCTCCGGTGCCGAATTCCTGTTCCCGGTTGTTCTCGATAAGGTGAGTTTCAGCAACGCTAGGGTCCCGGAAAAGTTCAAGGTCCACCAGTGCGTGCGATTGCTTGATGACACGCCGGATGCCGGGTTGCTTGACCGCGTGGAAGCGCTTTATCGCGCGGCGCAAGCGGCCTGACAGCCAAGTCTATGCCCGAAACTCTTCCTCCTGCGGTCCCACCGCCAGAGCTTCGGTTGGACAGCGAACATCCCTGGCCAGGTCTGATCAGCTTCACCGAGGCCGATCATGCTTTCTTTTTCGGGCGGGAACGCGAGGTGGCGGAGCTGGCGCGGGCGATTCGTCAGAAAACCGTCACGGTGTTTTTTGGTAAGTCCGGACTGGGCAAAAGCTCTATTCTGCGAGCCGGCGTCGCGCCCTTGCTTCGCGAATCGGAATTCGTTTCCATTTACATTCGCCTCAATCATGACGAAGCAGCTCCGCCGCTACAGGACCAGGTTGAGATCGCGATCGAACGGGTTGTGACCGCAGAAAAAATCGAAGCGCCTAAGCTGGTCCGGTCCGAAACTCTTTGGGAGCATTTTCACAAGAAAGAATGCGACTGGTGGGACTCTGACAACCGACTGGTCAAGCCGGTCCTCGTCTTCGACCAGTTCGAAGAATTGCTGACATTAGGACAATCCACGCCCGAGCGCGCGGTTCGGACCGCGGCATTTCTGTCCGAGTTAGAAGATCTGGTCGAGAACCGCCCGCCTACCGCCCTGGCGCAACGCTTTGAAGCCGAGCGCGGGCTCGCTCGCAACTACGATTTGGAGCGCCTTGATTACCGGGTTGTCCTGACCTTGCGCGAGGATTTTCTGCCCGACCTGGAAGGGCTACGAGAGCAACTGCGCGCCATCATGTTCAACCGCGTTCGCCTCCTGCCGATGAGCGGCGAACAGGCCATGGAGGTTATCCTAAAGCCGGGCGGCCATCTGGTGGATGAAGACGTCGCCGTTCGCATCGTCGACTTTGTTTCTTCGTCCGAGCGTTCGAGGTTGCAGAGTGCGGTAACCCGCGCGCAGATCGCCAAGCGCGCGATCGAACCGGCCCTGCTCAGCGTTATTTTGCAGGAGTTAAACAACCGGCGGATCCAAGCCGGACAAAATAAGATCACGACAGATCTGGTCGGCAATGCGCAGGCGGCGGAGATTTTTCAGGACTTCTACCGCCGCGGACTCCAAGGCCTGGGTGAACCGGTTCGTGAGTTTATCGAGGACTGGTTACTTACTTCTTCCGGGGCCCGCAACCGAATCGCCGAAGAAGACGCATTGACCAAACCCGGTATCTCGGAACCCGTGCTGGCCACGCTGATTGACCGGCGAATAGTTCAACGAGAGACGACGGGAAGGATCAAGTGGCTCGAGCTTACCCACGACACCCTGGCGGACGTGGTGCGCGCAGACCGGGCCGAGCATCAACAGCACCGTCAGCTCGAGCTGGCGGCGGCGCGGGAAGCAGAGACGCGGAAGAAATTACGGCGCGTCCAAAAGCTGGCAATGGCGTTCGCAGTCCTCCTTGTGGTCGCGCTACTCCTGTTTCTTTACGCGTCCAACCAAAAACGCGCCGCGCAGAAAGCGCAGAATTTTACGATCCGGACGACCGATCGGCTGGCTAATGGAATGTTACAAAAGATCCAGCAGACGTCTCGCATTCGCATAGCGGAGAAACAGGACTTAGCCGGACAACTAATCAATATTGTCCAGCAGCTTCGAGGCGAAGCGCCCGAGGAGCTATCAATCCGGCTCGCGGATTTGCTGGCGACTACTTCGTTGATGTTCTTCGATGCCGGGCGTGATGATGAAGCCGCCACTTATGCGAAGCAAGCTGAGTCATTGGTCGCGAGCGCGCAGGCGCGTTCAGGGAACGATTCGGTTGCGCTGGCGCGAGTCCAACTGGCCTCAGCCCTAACTCTTCGCAGGAATTGGCAGCTAGAGAAAGCGCTCGGGAAGTTCGAACAAGCACAGGCCCGGCTTAAAGACGCGTTTAGCCACGGGCTGGAAGAACCCCTTTCGGGCAGCGTGCTACAGGCCAGGTTGTCGTCAGCCTATTCTCTAGCGCTCAACGCCGACAACCGGGCCGA
Organism: Verrucomicrobiia bacterium; assembly: GCA_035275085.1. Lineage (GTDB taxonomy): Bacteria > Verrucomicrobiota > Verrucomicrobiia > Limisphaerales > DATENK01 > DATENK01. The sequence goes on from DATENK010000789.1 coordinate 6,214, forward strand.
AGAAGCCGAAAAAATCATAGCTGGATCGATTTCCGAAATCGAAAAGACGCTTGCGCGCCCGGCCAACAAGGATCCATCCATTCGGTATGACTTAACCCGAGAGCTGCTTCGACTGAAAACAGCCCGGTTCGACAACGCAAGGTTCGCCGGGAACGTCGAGGCGATGAACGCGAGCTACGCCGCTGCCGAAGAAGCGTTGCGAAAGGCAAAGGCGGATTTCCCGAGCACCGTCGATCGATTTTGGAACTATTTCGACGCGAAGAATCGCGACATGGAAGCGTACATCGCACAGCGCCAGGACTTATATGATCAAGCCCTGGCAAAAATGGGCGCCGCTATCGCGGAGCTCCACCAATTGCTATCCGATGATCCGCAAAACATGTTTTGGCGTTTCGAGCTAGGCAATGCCCTTTGTCATCGCGCGGAAATCGCCAAGGCTGTAGCCGGGTCGGTGGTCGGCCTTGACAAAGACGCGGCCGAGAAGCTGGCGGATACGGATCGCGAGGCAGCGCGAAAACTGGCGATAACCCTTCGGCGAGACCAGCACAGCCGTTGGCTCTGTTTCTGGCTGGCGAGACTGGTGGATTACGAGGACGATGCCCCCAGCGCCGCGGCCAGCTATCTAACCCGGATTGATCTCGAGGAACGAAAGTCCGGGTCGCGCGTGGAACTCCGGGAAGAAAAGGTCTTTGCCCATGCGGCCTGCCTAAAGGCCTATCTGAAGCGAAAGGATTTCCGGTTGGCCATACGCGAGGCCGAAGCCGCTCTGGCCGAGGTTGATCTACTGGACACTAACAACCGCAAAGAACCAGCGCGAAGGCAGGCCATGCGAGTTGAGATCCTGGAGGAGCTGTTACGCGTGCCGGCCGAGGATCTGGGTAGATCAGCGTGGTCAGGGGCTTACGATACCGTAATCACCGATCTAAAAGAATGGGCTGCTTCCGGTTTGAACCCAGCCGACCAGGCCTCCTCTGAACGGTACGTGAACTCAGAACTGGCAGATCAATACCTCCGCGACACCAAATTTAGTGATGCCATCGGGATCTACCAAAAACTTGCCGCTGACACACTCAACACAATCAACGCGGGACAAAACCAACGACTTGAGTTGCAGAACTACCTTTATTATCGGCGAAAGATCGTGGAGTGCCAGACCGCGCTTGCGCAATGGAGCGCGGTGCCGGGAGTTTGCCGGGATACCAGGGAGCACCTGGTTGCGTTGGTCGAAAAGCAGCCCGCGCTTACCTCGGTGCTGCCTTACGTCCAGAGCCTCGTGTCATCCATGGAAGCGGCCCACAAGTCTCTCAAAGAAAAAGTTTCCTCTCTCGACGCGGAAACCGCGAGCGTCTTCAAGACGTTGTCATCCGAACTCGAGGCTATGCAGGAGT
>DATENK010000790.1:0-5126 GCA_035275085.1 Verrucomicrobiia bacterium
ATCTTGGAAGATTGCAGAACAAAAAGGACTATGCCGAGAAGACCCTGAAAAAGTTCAAAGATGAATTGGCCAAAAAATCGTTCTATGAAAAGGAGCTAAAGCGCCTGGAATCCGCCGGCCAGTATCTCCCCTCCGAAGAACAGGCGCTCGAACTGCAGCGCGAAGTTTACCAGCAGGCGCAGCAGGCGGGTGTCATGATCATGCGTTCTGATGCCTCGCGCGGCGCTACCCTGCAACGCACGAACTCATTCTTTGAAGACCAAACGCTGGTGATTGTGGTCAACACGGGCGAGAAAGAGCTGGTGGATTTCCTGTGGGGCCTTGGCAAGGGCCAGTCGCTTACTCGCGTCAGCAGCATGAGCTTGCAGCGCGATCCCAGCCAAACCAAGCTCGCTGGGAATCTGACGCTCGTGAAAAGTTTCCAAAAGAAGCCGCCGAAGGCTCCCGCGCCAACCGCCGTCGCTGCGGCCAATCCGGTGCGTTCGCCGTCAAAGGCAGCGCCCGCGACCACCAAAGCTGCGCCTCCTCCGACCAAGGGCCCCACCAATCCGCCGCCCGCCGGTAATACCAATTTGGCGAGACGTTCAAATCCACCCGCCGGTAAAAAGTAATAACTTATTGTGAAAACCAACTCTGCAATCTTGTGGCTAGCGAGGATGCTTGCGGTCCCCGCGATGGTGTTCACCATCCAGGCGCAAAACCCGCCCACCACAAATCCGGGAGTCACTCTGCCCCCGCGCATCACGCGCACCAATTTGCCCGACCAGGCCGCCCCTTTGGCCGCCACGCCGCCCGCACAGCCACCGCCTGCGCTCACCAACCTTGCCACGACTCCGCCTACCAACCTCACGACCCCGCGTTTGTCGCCGGCCGTAATGCGCGCACTAACCAATCGCACCCTCGCCAACACAAACATCGCTTTGCCTGCTACTGTCCCCTTGCCACCAGCCGCAATACCGGTTCTTCCTGGCGCTCGGCCTGCGGGACCCGTTGTTCCCGGTGCAGCCGTTCCGGGCGCAGCCGCCGGTGCCGCGGCTGGCACAGGCACACAGCCGGGTACCATTCAGACTCCGTCCGGCACCGTGACCGCGCTCGAACCCGCCCAACCCGGCGGCGCAGCCGAAGAAGTTTTTCCCCCAGGGCTGATCAAGTTCCAGGAGGCAGACATCTCCCAGGTTCTGGAAATCTATCAGGAACTTACCGGCCGCACTGTGATGCGCCCTGCCAATTTGCCCCCGACGAAAGTCACCATTCGCAGCCAAACACCGCTCACACGCAGGGAAGCCATCCAGGCCCTCGACAGCATCCTCTCCCTCAACGGCATTTCCATGATTCCCATCGGCGAAAAATTCGTGAACGCAGTCCCCGCCGCGCAGGCCGGCCAGGAAGGCCGCGAGTTCAATGAATTGCCGAAGGACGAGATCCCCGATTCCGGCAGTCTCGTGGCGCAAGTCGTGCGCCTCACCAATGCGATGCCGCGCGACGTCGCGCAAGCGTTGCAGCCCTTTGCAAAATTACCGAACAGCATTCTCGGCATCGATAGCGCCGGCATCCTCGTCTTGCGCGATTACGCCGTGAACGTCAAACGCATGCTCGAAGTGCTTCAATACATCGACGTCGTCCCGCAGCAGGAATTCGTGGATGTCGTCATCCCCATCAAATACGCGCTCGCGGGTGATATCGCGCAGGTCATCAGCAGTCTTACCGCCGGTGGCAGCAGCACCACGGTCGGCCGCCAACAGACTCGCACGGGCCTCGCCAGCGGCGGTGGCGGTTTTGGTGGAGCGGGCGGTGCCGGCGGGCTCGGCGGGGCGGGCGGCCTCGGCGGTTTGCAAAATCAGTACAATCCCAACCAGCAAGGCGCAGGTGGCCTTGGCGGCGGTGGGATGGGTTCGGGCTCGGCCACGCGTTCCTCCTTCGCGGACCGGTTGCGGGGCATTGTCAACCAGGCGACGCAGCGCGGCGCGGGCGACATCGTCATTCTCGGCACCGCCAAGATCATCGCCGATGAACGCACCAACTCGCTCCTGATTTTCGCGAGCAAACAAGACCTCGTCACTATTTCGAACATCATCGAAAAGCTTGATGTCGTCCTGCCGCAAGTCCTGATCGAAGCGATCATCATGGAGGTCAGTCTCGGTGACGAACTCCGTTACGGCCTCAGCTACCTCCAGCGCGCGACCGCCAGCTCCAGCGATTTTGTCGGCATCGGCGCAATCAAGAACGTTGATTTCCTCGCGCCCGGTGGCTTCCTCAATGGTGGCTCTGCGTCGAACGCCGTACCCGGCGGGTTTAGTTATGTGGCTAATTTCGGTGACAAATTCGATGTGACCGCCACCGCCGCTGCTTCGGACAGCCGCATCAATGTTCTTTCTCGTCCGCGCATCCAAACCTCGCACGCCGTTGAAGCGAATCTTTTCGTGGGCCGCACCCGGCCTTACGTCACCGGTCAGTACTACGGCTATGGCGGTTTTGGCGGGGGTCCGCAGACCCAATTCCAGCAGCAGCAGATCGGTATCACACTTTCCGTCCTTCCGTTGATCAACCCGGACGGCCTGGTCGTGATGGACATTCGCCAGCGCATTCAATCGCTCGGACGCGATATCCCGATCGACGCCAACTTCAGCGTCCCTGAAACGATCGATCGCGAAGCCAACGCCAAAGTCTCGGTCCGCGATCGCGAGACGATCATTCTAGGCGGCTTTATCAGTAACGAACGCACGAAATCCAAATCGGGCGTGCCGATCCTCAAGGACATCCCGCTGATTGGCCCTCTTTTCAGTTCGAACAGCCGCAAGGACGATCGCAACGAATTAATCGTCATGATTCGGCCCACCGTGCTGCCCAATCCTCAGGACGCGGCAATCACGGCGGAAGAAGAAAAAGCGCGGATGCCAGGCGTCTCAATCGCCGAGCAGGAAAACAAGGTTTACGAGAAAAAGCTGTTGAAACGGGCTGAGAAAGAAATCCAAAAAAGCCGGGAAAAGGAATAAGGGTCAAACTTTGTAAATTCGTGAAAACGGGCGTGTTTTGTTTGCAAAAACCCGCCCGATTCGTTTTAATCGAAACTGGAACCAACGTGTCCTGAGCAAGCTATAAACGTGTCGAATGCCCTGATGAGTCGGAAATACGGATTTTGTTTTTGTGTAGTCGCGTTTTTCGCGCTTTTTTGCGCGGGTCCTTTGCTTGCCCAGACCCCTCCGCCTGTTCCGCCGGCTAATGCCAACACCAACTGCACAACCGCCAGCGTGATGGAAGACCTGGCGCGGACGAATTACATCTTTTTCAATTGCTCTGGAACCATCGTCATCACCAATCCCATCGTCATCAGCAGCGACGTCACGTTCGAAGGGCGGACCAATCTTATTCTGAGCGGCAACAATGCTTCCCGAATTTTTAACGTCTTACCCGGCGGTACTTTGACGCTTATTAACCTCACCCTTTCGGGCGGCAAGGGGAGCAAAGGCGGCGCGATCAACAACCAGGGCATCGTCATAGCGACCAATTGCATTTTCAAAGACAATAAAGCGCCAGCCCCCAACGGCACGAACGGCGTCGCCGGCAAAGATAGTTATCCAAACGGCACGGATGGCGCCAACGGCATTTCCGGTACGACCGCCCTGGGTGGAGCGATCTCGAGTGATGGCGAGTTGTATCTTACGCGCTGCACGTTCGCGAATAACTCGGCCACCGGCGGCAATGGCGGCCCCGGGGGTAAAGGAGGCGACGCTATCAACAACGGCTTCAACTCCGGCGATGGCGGGGACGGTGGAGCAGGGGCGCCCGGCCGTGGCGGCGCGATCTATACCGCCGGCCATGCGGAATTCGATGAGTGCGTTTTCGAGAACAACACCGTCACTGGCGGCAATGGCGGCGCATTTGGCCCCGGCGGTACCGGCGGCGTTCCTGGCAAGCCGGGGAGCGCGGGGCACGGCGGCGCTGCAAGCGGCGCAGCAATTCACAACGCCGGCTATGTCGCCATCCGCAGTTGCACATTTTCAGACAATCGAGGCGACGCCGGCGACAGTGCCGCGATGGCCGGAGAAAACCAGGGCGATGGCGTGGCGGGCCTGGCGGGCGCCGACGCGCTGGGGGGCGCCGTTTGCAATTTCAGCACGGCGGACGTCATCAATTCCACATTCTCTACTAATCGCGTCTTCGGTGGCGATGGCGGCAAAGGAGCGGATGGCAGCCTCAAGGGTGGACGCGGCGGCAATGGCGGCGTGGCATACGGCGGCAACTTTTATAACAACGGTGCTGAGGCAACGATCGTCAATTGCACCTTCGCCGGTGGTTCGGCCAAGGGCGGCACCAATGGCGTCGGCGGCACAGGCTCAACTGTCGGAGCTAGCGGGACCGTGGGGGCAAATCGAGGCGGAAACATTGCGCGCGTTGGCGGCACACTGGCAATCAAGAATAACATTTTCTGTCGCCCAGGCTCAGGCGCCAACGGTAACGGAGCTATCCTTGATCTGGGATACAACATGAGTTCGGACAGCAGCATCAACCTCAACGGTCCTGAGAGCATGATCAACACGCCTCCGTCAATGGGCCATCTCGCAGCCAACGGCGGATTCGGCCGCACCTTCGCGCTTCAATCCAATAGTCCTGCGATCGAGGGCGGGGACCCGGGCGATTCGCCCGAGGTCGATCAGCGCGGCATTCCAATTTTTGGCGACCGGCGCGACATCGGTGCATACGAATTTGCGGCCTCCTCAATCACGGTCACCATTACGGACGCGGATGGTGCCGGGGTGGCCGGTGTTCAGGTCGTGGTTGCCGGAATAACCAATGTTAGCCCTGCCGACGGGACCATCGTTCTGCCTGCGCTTCCTGCCAACGAATACACGGTCGTTCCAACGCATCCTCTTTATACTTTCGATCCGCCGTCGCAAACCGTTGAGCTTGGCCCGGCGGTCACTTTGAACTTCACAGCCCTGCGGACGTTCTCGATTTCCGGTTACATTCGGGAAGGTTCCGTTCCCATTGAGGACATTAACGTTTCCGCCGGCGACGCGGACGCTACGACCGACACGAATGGCTTTTATAGGATCACTGGTCTGAATGCCGGCTTTTACACGGTGGAGCCTCACTCGACCGGCTATGGATTCGTTCCAAGCCTCCAG